>JABURT010000064.1 GCA_014762495.1 Gammaproteobacteria bacterium
TCCCCCTGGCACCATGGAGGACGATGGCGCCGAGGTCGATGAGGCGCCAATGGCTGAGCCAGAGCCGGATATCGCATACGAGAGCGAATCCCCCTTCGCGTCCGAGTCGGAGCCCGAACCCGAAAGCGAGCCCGATAGCGGGCCTGAACATGCGCGAGAAAGCGAGGCATTGAGCGGCGATGAGGACTCCGCCGGGGAGTATCGTGCCGGCATCGACAAGCGCGATCAGGTCATCACCATCACGCTGGAAGGACCGAGAGAATCTCCGCTGGGAGAATCTCTGCTGCGCGATGATGCACCGAGCGATGAGACTGGTGAAGAGACATCTGTCCCGGCCACGCCCGACGGTGACAAGGCGGATGAGGCTGTCGAAACGGCAGTGGAAGATTCAGGTGAAGGCACAGAGATATCCCCCTCGGCATCCGAACCATCGAGCGAAGAGGACGCTGTGCCGGCTCCCGTCAGCGAGACCGACGCCCCGACCGAGTCGGAGGCTAAATCGGACCGCTCTACCGGGGACGGTGAAACGGCCGAGCCCGCGGCACAGCCCCCTGCCGAGGCCACACCCGCCACGCCCCCCGTCGAACAAAAGACCGATACCAAACCGGCCAAGGGCACCAAACGCCGGGTGACCCACGTCGTGGTCAAGGGCGATACCCTGTGGGACATCGCCGAACGCTACGTCAAGGATCCGTTCCGCTATCCGGAGCTGGCGCGCCTCTCCGGGATCCGCAATCCGGACCTCATCTATCCGGGCGATATCGTCGTCATCATCGAGAAATAACTCCCCGGCCGCTATAATAGCGGCCGGTACCCACACCGTTTCGAATCTATGGCCGTCCTGACCTGTGCCGAACTGGGCACGCATGCACTTCAATCACTGTTTAACCGCTTCGGCCTCGGCCTGCGCCGGGTTGGCGACGGCGAGCCCATTCCCGGCAGCTGGTTCGGCGAGCCGGAGGCCGGTGTCATTCAGAGCGAGGTGATCGTACGCGGCGATACCCCGGTGCACTCGGCCCTGCACGAGGGCTGCCACCTCATCTGCATGGACGCTGAGCGTCGTCAGGCACTGCACACCAATGTCGAAGGCGACTACGATGAGGAGAATGCAGTCTGTTTTCTGCAGATCCTGCTGGCCGACCATGTGCCGGGCATGGGACGCGAGCGCATGTGGGCCGATATGGACGAGTGGGGCTACAGCTTCCGTCTCGGTTCGGCCCGTGCCTGGTTCGAGCGGGACGCCGAGGACGCGCGGCAATGGTTGCTGGGGCATGGCCTCATCGATGACGCATCCAGGCCAACCTGGCGTCTGCGCTAACCGTGCCCGCCCGGGCTGTGCTATAAAGATCAGAGTGTCAATGCATCCAAGCGAGGAGCCGTCATGGCCTTTGAAATCTCCAACATCTATGAAGAGCTCGTGATTGATCGCATCACGGAGAAGCTGGCCGGAACCGGCGAATTCGATCACGACAAGCTGGAAGACATCGCCTGCCTTGCGCTCAACCGCCTGCCCGCCAAATATGTTCGCTTCCCGGTGGACGCAGCCGCCTCGATGAGTGCTGAAGAGCACGTCAAGCAGGACATCCTCATCGACAATGCCATAGAATACGGCATCGAAATCGTACGTACCCGTCGACACGATCAACACTAGGAATACACATGTCACAAGACTCCGACGCCTATGCCATCGAGGTATTGGCGCAGACCAACTATATAGAGGAACAATCGGTACCGGAGGAGAACCGTTACGTCTTCTCCTACACCATCACCATCCGCAATGTCGGCACCGAGCCGGCCAAGCTGCTGACCCGTCACTGGTACATCACCAATGCCGACAACAACGTGCAGGAGGTGTTCGGCGAAGGCGTGGTAGGTGAACAGCCCCATCTCAAGCCGGGCGAATCCTTTGAGTACACCAGCGGCACCATCGTGGAGACCCCGGTGGGCAGCATGCACGGCAGCTATCAAATGATCGCCGACGACGGCACCCGCTTCGATGCCGAGATACCACCCTTTTCATTGAGCGTCCCCAACGTCCTGAATTGATATGTCTCTGCGCACCAGCTATTCCCTCATCGCGCCCTTCTATGACCTCGCCATCGATCGCTTCAGCCGCGAGTTGAGACGCCGCAGCCTGCAACGTCTGGGCACGGTGGAGGGCCAGTCAATTCTCGTCACGGGAATTGGGACCGGTCTGGATATCCCTTACCTGCCTCAAGGGGCGAGCTATACCGGCATCGACCTGACACCCGCCATGCTCAAACGCGCGCAGCGACTGGTGGGGCCAGAGCAGGACATCAGCCTTGAGACAGGCGACGCCATGCAACTGCCCTACGAGGACGAACACTTCGACGCCATCGTCATGCACCTGATCCTGGCCGTGGTGCCCGAGCCCAGGCGCGCCCTCAGCGAGGCAGCTCGTGTGCTCAAACCCGGCGGTCGCGTTCTCATCCTCGACAAGTTTCTGCGTCGCGGCGAGCTCGCCCTCGGCCGCCGTCTAATTAACCCCCTTATCTCCCGTCTTGCCACCCGCACCGATGTCGTCTTCGAGGACGTGCTGAAGGCCGCGCCTGGTCTACGTATTCGAAGTGATGAAGCGGCCGCCGCCGGTGGCTGGTTCCGTCACATCGAACTGGACAAGGCCTGAATCCCGGCATGGCGACCTACGTAATCGGCGACCTACAGGGCTGTCTCGATCCCCTGCTGCAATTGCTCGAGCAGGTGGGCTTTGACCGACAACAGGACCGGCTCTGGTTCACCGGCGACCTGGTCAACCGCGGTCCGCAATCGCTGGAGTCGCTGCGCTTCGTCAAGGAATTGGGGGACTCGGCACTTACCGTACTCGGCAATCACGACCTGCACCTCATCGCCGTGAGTGAGGGCCATGATAAGTACCTTCACCGGGACGACACCCTGGGCGATATCCTTGCGGCCCCGGATCGCGATGAACTGTTACGCTGGCTCCGCCATCGTCCGCTTCTACACTACGATGAACAACGGGATCTGGCCATGGTCCACGCCGGGCTGCCGCCACAATGGACGATTCAGGAGGCCCGCGGCCATGCCCGCGAGGTGGAATCGGTGTTGCGTTCGGACGACTACCGGGATTTTCTCGATCACATGTACGGCAACCAGCCGGACCGTTGGCAGGCGGACCTCACGGGTCATGAACGGCGGCGCTTTATCGTCAACTGTTTGACCCGCCTGCGCTATTGCAGCGCGGACGGCCGTCTGGCACTGGATGCCAAGGGCAAGCCCGGCAGCCAGCCCGAGGACACAATGCCCTGGTTCCAGGCACCGAAGCGCAAGAGCCGGATGACACGCATCCTGTTCGGTCACTGGTCTACCCTGGGTCTCTACCGCGACGACAATGTCATCGCCCTCGATACCGGCTGCCTCTGGGGCGGCAGCCTCACTGCCATCCGGCTGGAGGACGGCGAGATCTTTTCGCAGGATTGTCCACAGACAAAACGGCCGGGCATGGCATAATCCAGAACACTATAAAAATACCACCACGAAGGATGACGTCATGATGAACAGACGACCGATATTGCTCGGAATACTGCTGCTCGCCCTGATTTACAGCCCGCTCCAGGCCAGCGGAAACGAGCAGATGAACATCGTGATGCAGCTGACACGCGACGGTGACAACTACGCCCACCGCCGGGCCATGTTTCAGATCGACCGTGTCCTGAACGACCTGGGGCAGGATAAACTGCATATTGAAGTGGTCGCCTATGAAAACGGCATCCATGCCCTGCTGGCGAACAACGAGGAGACCAACCAATTCCTGACCAAGCTGGCCAATCGCGGTGTCGTGTTCAAAGCCTGTCAGATCAGTATGCGGGCATGGGGCCTGAAGGAGGAAGATTTTCCGCTAGAGGTCGAATTCATCCCCGCCGGCGCGACGGAGATGATACGTCTTCAGAGTTTAGAGTATAAATACTGGCGCCCCTGATGATGATGTCGCTCGATTAATGATATAAACAATCATGTTGTATCTGATACTGGCCGACATCGTCGTCGTCATCCATTTCACCTTCATCCTGTACGTTATCTTTGGCGGCCTGACACTATTGCGCTGGCCGTGGATGATCTGGCTGCATCTGCCGACTTTCCTCTGGGGTATGGCGATCCTGCTGTTTCAGTTTGTCTGTCCCCTGACGCCACTGGAAAACTGGTTGCTGGTACAAGGTGGCGCAGAGCCCTATCAGGGCGGCTTTATCGGTCATTACCTGCTGCCGATCATCTATACCCCGGGGATGGAACTGCCAGTCAGCGTCAACACCCTGCTGGTCCTGTGTACCCTGTTTATCAACAGTTTCATCTACGGCACACGTCTTATACGGCTGGTTCAATATCTTCTTACCCGGTTGCGCAAGCAATAATGGACAGTCAACTGTTCTATCGACTTTTGGCCGATGCCGTCCTTCTCGTGCACCTGCTCTTTATTATATTCGTGGTGCTGGGCGGCTACTTGGTGCTGCGCAGAGCCTGGCTGATCTGGTTGCACCTGCCGGCGGCTATCTGGGGCTTCGCCCTTGAATGGTATCGTCTGCCCTGCCCACTGACACCGTTGGAGAAATGGGCCCTGGAACGCGCCGGTGAGTCCAGCTACGAGGGCGGCTTTATCAGTCACTATCTGCTGGCTGTGATATATCCCGGCCCCATGCCCGTGTGGATCACAACCGCACTGGCCCTGTTCGTGCTGTGCATCAATATAATCTTCTACGGAATTCTGATTCGACGTCGATTGCAATCGCGTCAACAATAAAAAACGGGGCCATGAGGCCCCGTCCTTGTCTCTCAACTGAACCATGGCTATTCCAGTTTCATGCGAGTGGTTGAGCCTTTATTGAGGGTCCACTCATGCATGGACCCGTCGTATAGCCTGACCTTGTCGTTTCCCATCAACTCATGCATAACAAACCAGCCGCCGGAGGCCAGTTGACCACTATTACAATAGGTAATGGTCTTTGCATCTGGGTCGATGCCCATGCCCTTTGCCAACTCGCGTAATTCCTGAACCGGCAGCAATTTGGTCGGTGTCTTGTTATTGGTGATTAGCGAAGTGGGATAGAGCTTGGCGCCGGGGATATGACCACTGTCGAAGACATAGGACTTGGTGACCACACCCATGTACTGGTTGAGCGGGCGATTGTCCACCATCTGCATACCTGTCTCGAGCCCCTTTTTCACATCCTCGGTGACGGCCAGCATCTCTTTGCGTTCGGTTCGGGCGACCCAGTTACCCTGTTCGCGCTGGCCTGGTTCGACACTGATGGGACGGGTCTCGAGTAACCATTGGGCCATTCCGCCATCTAGGATCGCCATTTGATCCTGACCGAAGTACTTCAGCGTCCAGTAAAGACGAGTGGCAAGGGTCAGATCACCATTGTTTAATCCCTTGCTGACGATAACAATTACGCTGTCGGCATCAACACCCAATGATTGCATGTATTGTTCAAATGCCGCTTTCTCGGGGATGATCTTGTCAACCTCAATACCACCGCTCTCGCGTTTGACCCTGAGCTTGCCGTAATCGACGAGGATGGCCCCGGGGATATGGGCGCCTACTTTCCTGATCTTCAGCTCACCGCTCTTCTTGTCGCGGGAAAGTAGTGGCCTGGCGGTAAAGCTCTTGGTGTCCTTGCGCACATCGAGAATGACAAGCTTATCGAGATAACGTGCCAACCAGGCGGTCCCCACCAGCGGTCCGGGAACCGACACTGCCTGTGCCTGGACGCTATACAGCATCACCAGAACCAACATACCCGACTGCATTAGACGTTTCATAGTTATTCCCCTTATACAGTTTCCGTTTCGGTCTCAGCTAACTGTGACTGCAGCTTAGCCAGCAGGTCGATATCCATTGCGGACAGAATGTAGTAATTCCTGTTTTCGAGGCTATCCGCGATATTGCCCTCTTCCATGGACCGCAGCTTCTGATCACGCAACTCCCAAAGGCTGTACAACTCCCGTCGGTATAATCTCAACATGGCGTAAAGCCAGGTCTCCGCCAGGCTGAGTGTTGACGTGTCGATTGTGGGTAACTCCAGAGACTTGAGTTGCGCTGCGCTCTGCCAGCTTTCATCGGTCACCCAGCGATTGGTTGTCAGCCAGCGCCGTGGCTGCCCCTGAGCGTCGATGGACACAGCGCCCAGGTGAGCCCAATCCTTATGCCCCCACTGTACGAATAGATGAAAATGCCCCTGTTCCTGATCCTGCCTGCCGGGATGTTCGTGACTGTGTAAATACGCCCGTAGCCCGTGCCCCTCGAACTGGAGATAGGGCTCGGGATAATGACGTCCCGGTTCCAGCCTGTCCGCACCCGCCAGCACTTCCAGTGCCGGGTTGCTCTGTTTTTCTCCCAGTCGCAGCAGGCAATGGTATAGCTCATACGCGGCTTGGGCTTCAGACATTGTTGTTCAATTTCCCAGACTGCAGGGGGAACCATCCAGGGCACAGGGACTGGCAGAGGATTTGGTGGTAGATGATGAGAGGCCAGGGGCCTGGCCTTCGATTCGATACAGTTCCTGACCCTGTTCGGTCTGTGGTAGGGAATGTCGCGTGTGATCAATGGCCACGGCAATGGCCGCAAGACCGATGGCTGAGCCCATGATTAAGTGATTTTTTTTCATAAAATCAGCTCTCTTTCCGTTCGTGAACGAATCTCGATGCGTTCAAACCGGCTTATCCAGTTTCATCCATATACGGATGCGCACGCCAAGGATACCGCCAAGGAAGGCCGCAGGCAGCCAGATCCAACCGTGCAGGCTGCCGCTCGCGATGCCTCCCAGCAAGGCGCCGATGTTGCATCCAAAGGCAAGTCGCGCACCATAACCAAGTAGCAGGCCACCGACCACCGCGGTGAGGACACGCTTGCCGGAGAGCTTGCCGACCGGGGCAAACTTACTCGCCAGGGACGCCGCCAGCAGGGCACCTAGCATGATGCCGAAATTCATTACCGAGGTGGCATCGGCCAGCACACTGTTACTGAGGGCGCGCGCCGGATAGCCGCTGGCCCAATAGGCCCAACCGGAGGCATCGCCCCCAACGGCCTCGAACAGCTTGGCTCCCCACACCCCGAATGCAAAGGTAATGGACCAGGGATACCCTGTCAGCAACAAGGCCGCGAGCCCAAATCCGGCAAGCCCCAATACCGCCCACCAAAGCGGCCAGGGACCAAACACTAATTGTTGCAGTAATGTTCCCTGGCGCGGTTGTGTCTGAAGACTGGCCAATTGCCCGTGGCGCCGTTTATCCATGATCGTGACCAGGACATAGAGCAGGGCCAATGCCGACAGAGAGAGCGATAGCGCGGGTAGCCAGCCAAGATCACGGATCAGTGACACCGCGCCGATATTGGGTAGCGCCAACCACCAGTCCAGGTGTGAGGTGGCCAGTGTGACCCCTGTAATAAAGAAGGCCAGTGTCAGCAACATATCCACCTGTCCCTGACCGACAGTGAACAGTGTGCCGGAGCCACAGCCGCCACCGAGCTGCATACCAATACCAAACAGGAAGGCCCCCACCAGCAATGAGACCCCGACCTCACCGAGGGATGAATGGACGTTGACTCCCTCGACCAGACCTCCAATCAGCGGAATGAATAACCCTGCCGACAGCATCAACAACAGCAATTGACCGCGGACACCGACGCTGTTGCGTTCACGTATCATGCGACGCCAACCCCCGGTGAAGCCGAACATGCCATGCAGCAATGAGATCCCAAGGCCGGCGCCGGTTAGAAAAATAAGTGCCTGGCGACTGCTGATGGCTGCCTGCAGGAACAGGCTGAGTGCAAGCAGAGCGAGCATGCCAAGTACTACCACCGGCAGATCCACGCCTCGGTGTTCAGTCGTTGTCGCCAAGTTGACCTCCTTTTTTCATGTCTTGATATCCCTGTCACTCAAGGGTAGCAGCTGATCACTACCCTAATTTTACATTTGGACTTTAGCAAGCGGTCACTATGCAATAACATGATATCGATCAGTATCATTCAAGGGAGAGCGAGCATGAGCTGTTGTGGTCAGGAATCCGAACAAACACCGCAGGCCGGACACGATGAACACCGCCAGTCGGTGCGCGACGCCTATGCCAGAGTTGCGCAGGCCAATAGCACCGGCGATGGCTGTGGTATCGAGAGCAGCTGCTGTGGCGTCTCCGATGATGCCGCCATCAATACGCTTATCTCCACCCGCCTGGGCTATAGCCAGGCGGAACTGGACCAGGTCCCCGGCGGCGCCGACATGGGTCTTGGCTGCGGGAACCCCAAGGCCATCGCCGCCCTCAAACCTGGCGAGGTGGTGGTGGACCTGGGCGCCGGCGGCGGCTTCGACTGCTTCCTCGCCGCCGCCGAGGTGGGTGAGACGGGTCGCGTCATCGGCGTGGATATGACACCGGACATGCTGAGCAAGGCACGCGGTAATGCCGAGAAGGGGCAATATCGCAACGTCGAGTTTCGTCTCGGCGAAATCGAATACCTGCCCATTGCCGATGAGACCGCCGATGTCATCATCTCCAACTGCGTCATCAATCTCTCGCCCGACAAGTCCCAGGTCTTCCGCGAGGCCTTCCGTATCCTCAAGCCCGGCGGACGCCTGGCCATCTCCGACGTGGTGGCGACCGTGGAGCTGCCCGAGTCGATGCGCACCGACCCCGCACTCATCGCGGGCTGCATGGGCAATGCCAGTCTTGTCGACGTGTTACAGGGTATGATCGAAGAGGCGGGATTCAGGGATGTTCGTATCAAACCCAAAGACGAGTCGAAGGAGTTCATTCGAGACTGGGCGCCGAATCATGATGTCACCGACTACGTGGTCTCGGCCACCATCGAGGGAATTAAACCGTCCGCTCTCGGCAGTACCGGTGCCTGTTGCGGCAGCTAGCATCCGTGTGGCCCGAACGCTATCCCAGTTTCGGCAGCAGACGCCCTGTCCTCAACATGTAATCCCGGTATGCCCGCCCAAAGTGTTGCAACAGGCGTCTCTCCTCCGCCGGTATACGAAGCGCGTAGAACGGCAGTTGCAGCACCAGGAAAGAGGGTCCCGCGATCCAGTTGCCCAGTAACAGGACCTGGCCAAGCGCCATCACGGTATGCGCCGTATACATGGGATGGCGAATTCGGGAGTAGATGCCACCGGTCACGAGCGTCTGCCCTTGCCGGGTCTCGATACTGTCTGACCAGTTCGCCCCTAAATCACGATGCGTTTTCCACAGTATCCAGATCCCGAACAGATAGAGCAGTCCCCCGATATACCCAGGGCCTGCCGGCATATGGAAATTGGCAAAGTCCAGCCAGTCACTAAATAGGTACACAAACGGCAGGATAAACAGCCCCAGGGACTGTAGCAGGGCGCCCAGGGTATCGAGGTTCCATTTGGGTAAGGTCTTTTGTTTTGTATCCGCCTGGCGCCGGGCCAGCGTGACGCCCACGGCTCTGACCACCGAGACGAGTACGAAGCATGCCAGGTAGATAAGCTCGAACTGCCCCGTTTTCATAGGCGACCTAGACTTCCAGCAACTCGGTGTCGTCGTGGCTGTAGGCGGGACTGCAGCTACACAGGATCTTCAACTCCTGCGAACCACGGTTCTCGATGCAGTGCGCGGTACCGGGCTCGATGGAGATGGTGTCGCCAACGCCAACCTTGAACTGCGCATCGCCCAGGGTCATCCAGCCTTCGCCCTGGGTGATGTGATACAGCTCTTCGCTGGCATGGTGTCGATGCAGGTGAGTGCCTTGTCCCGGCGCCACAATCGCCTCGGCCAGGCTCTGGTTACGCACGCCGTGGTGCTCGGGGTGCATCAACTCGCGAATGAGGGACCCATCCCGTGTCTCATAGGCCGGCATGGATTCGTATTGGGTATGTCTTGGGATCATGACGCATCATTATTTGGCCGGTAACAAGCCCCTATTGTCCGGGTTCGGATGCGTCTGGGCAAGGCTTCACTGAGATTGGACCCCACCCTAATAAAAAAGGGGATGCACCGGCACCCCTCGAGGAGGGAGGAACTCCCGTTCAGGCAGAGACCACATCCGGATGCAACCCTACGCTACGAAGACTATGAAGAATGTCCATCGGCATACCACGATGTTCTTCGTATTCCACCAGCATGTCATGACTGTCGCGAACACTAAATTCAACGTCCACCACATGCGGCACACCCATCAAGGTGGTACGCAGTTCGTCTATTTGATTGGCATTGAGGTTTTCATCGATATAGAGCTGAATGGTGTGCATGGCGTACCTCCACAGGACTGTAGCAAGGGACATATTGAAGATATAGAAGAGAGCGATGGCGGGATCAATGTCGCGCAATTAATTATTTTTTACAGGGTTTTCAATCCAGCCCCGAACTAGTCGCGGATACGGAATGTAGGCAAGCCGATGTTCCAGTAGATAGCACCAAGACGGATCAAGAGAATGAAACCGCTGGCGACGAAGGCAGCAATCATGGCATCGATGTACTGGCTGCGCAGCAGGATATAGATCAGGGAGCCGGCCCAGGCAGCGGTCGCATATAAGGTCCCCTGGAACACAAGTGGTTCTTCGTTGCACAACACATCACGGATCACACCGCCCACCACACCGGTGACCACGCCCATGAAACTCGCCACCAGCCAGGGCACGTCCATCTGCCAGGCGGTATTGGTACCGGCAATGGCAAACAGGGACAGACCGACGGCATCGGGCACCTGGAAAACCTGGCTACTGACGCGGATGCGCCGGGCGATAAAAAATGTGATGAGCGCGGCGATGATGGCCACCAGCAGATAGGTTTGGTCCTTGGCCCAGAACACTGCGCGCCCAAGCATCATGTCGCGTACCGACCCACCACCGAGGGCCGCGGCGATGGCCACGATGATGATCCCAAACAGGTCAAAGCGCTTCTTGCCGGCCTCCAGGGCTCCGGCGGCGGCCGAGACCGCGACCCCCGTCAGCATGATCCAGTACATGTAGGAGCCGAGGGTCAAATAGGTCGTCGACATAGTCTTCCGCCCATAGCTAAAACCAAGCTAGTGAGCACGCTCAAGGATGACGAAGCTATAGGCGTGCGGGTTTTTATTATCGGCCGGATGCACTTCGCGCATCAGTTCGGTCCACTCATCGAGATCGAACTCGGGAAACCAGGCATCGCCTTCGAATTGGCCATGGACCTGGGTCATATAAAGCCGGTCCGCGCGCGGCAACATCTGTTCATAGAAGGACATGCCACCGATGATCATGACCTCATCCACATCACCCGCCGCGGCCAGGGCCTCGTCGATGCTATGGGCGACAACGATATCCTCATGTCGATACGTTTGATCAGAGGTAATAACAATATTTAGCCGCTCTGGCAGTGCCCTGCCGCCGAAGGACTCGAAGGTCTTGCGCCCCATGATAATGGGCTTACCCAGGGTATGCTTGCGAAACCACTGCATGTCTGCCGGCAGTTTCCAGGGCAGGCGATTGTCGATGCCGATGACCCGGTTCTCGGCCATGGCCCAGATGAGAGAAATCTTCATACCGCGACCGGTGCCTTGATATGAGGATGTGATTCATAGCCAACAAGTTCGAAATCCTCAAACTTGAAGTCAAAGATATCCTTCACCTCGGGATTGATCTTCATGCTGGGCAATGGATACGGCTCGCGACTAAGCTGCAAATCGGTCTGTTCGAGATGATTGAGATAGAGATGGGCATCGCCCAGGGTGTGGACGAACTCACCGGGCTTGAGGCCGGTCACCTGCGCCATCATCATGGTCAGCAAGGCGTAGGAGGCGATGTTAAAGGGGACGCCTAGAAAAATATCGGCACTGCGTTGGTAGAGCTGGCAGGAGAGCTTGCCGTCGGCGACATAGAACTGGAAGAAGGCATGGCAGGGAGGCAGAGCCATGTTTTCGATTTCGCTCACATTCCAGGCGCTGACGATGAGGCGCCGTGAATCGGGGTTGTTCTTGATCTGATCCACCACCTGCGAGATTTGATCGATATGCCGTCCATCGGGTGTCGGCCAGGAGCGCCACTGAGAACCATAGACAGGGCCCAGGTTTCCCGACTCATCGGCCCATTCATCCCAGATGCTAACGCCGTTGTCCTTGAGATACTGGATATTGGTATCACCCTTTAGGAACCACAACAGTTCGTGAATGATGGAGCGCAGGTGCAGTTTTTTGGTGGTGACAACCGGAAAGCCCTCGTCCAGATCGAATCGCATCTGGTAGCCGAAGACACTGAGTGTGCCGGTTCCGGTACGGTCTTCCTTGCGTACGCCGTGATCACGCACGTGTCGCATGAGCTCGAGATACTGCTTCATACTGCCGAGTTTCCTTTTTCCGATCGAGTTGCTAGATAGATAAGTATCAGCCCTGCCAGCACAACGGGTAGGGAAAACATCTGGCCCAGCCTCAAACCGTCTGCGGCAACAGCGGCCAGATCGTGCAAGGGTGCACGAAAGAATTCGTTGATGATGTCCAACAGGCCGAAGGCGGTGAGAAAGGCCCCGCTCAAGGCCATGCAATGTACATTTTTCAACAGCAGCCACCACATCAGGGCGAATAATAATACGCCCTGGGTAAAGGCCTGGTAGAGCTGTACCGGGTGGCGTGGCTGTAGATCGGCCCGGGGGAAGACCACCGCCCAGGGCTGCTCAGTTAGCCTTCCCCACTGGTCCCCGTTAATAAAATCGCCCAGGTGGATCGCCAATAGGACAATAGGCAGCAACGGCAGGATTAACTCGGCGACCTGAAACACGTTTTTGTGGCTACGTCGAGCAAACAGAAACATCGCCACGGCAATGCCAACGAGAACGCCGTGCAAGGAGAGGCCACCTTGCCAAAGCATAAACAGGATCCAGGGTTCGGAGAGCAGACTGGAGGGCGTATACAGCAATATGTAGCCAATGCGTGCCCCTAGTACGAGACCTATGAATACGAGAATCATGAGGTCATTGATCTCTTCCTGGGCCCACTCGGTACGATGATGTTTAGCCACACGGCGCGCCAGGATCCAGACCGCCAGCAGAGAAAGCAGGATCAGGATGCTGAACCAATTGAGCCGAAAGGCCCCCAGCTGAAGGATGACGGGATCGAGGGTGTGGTAGTACATGACGCGATTATATCAGCTTCAAGCACCACACCGCAGGTCTAGCGGGCCGGAAGTATGCGGGCGGTGAAGCACTTGATATAGCGGGTCTCCGGGATCGCCGGATGGATGGGATGATCCGGTCCCTGATGCCCCTCTTCCAGCAATTGCATCTCGCGGTCGATGTGGCGTGCGCCCTTGAGCATGATATCCGGCAGTTTGTCGCGCTGCAGGTGATGAGAACAGGAGGCGGAAATGAGAATTCCGTCCTTGGCCAGCACCTGCATGGCCATGCGATTGATGCGCTCGTAGGCCTCAAGACCTCTCGCGGCGTCCTTCTTGCGCTTGATGAAGGCCGGCGGATCGAGGATCACCACGTCAAAACGCTCGCGCTCCTCGCGCAGGGCCTTGAGGGCCTCGAAGGCATCCCCTTCGAGCAGGGCCAGGCGTTCCTGTTGACCGTTGAGGGCGGCATTTTCGTAGGCCATGTCCAGCGCCGTGGCCGAGGCGTCCACGCACATGACGTCACTGGCCCCGGCGACGGCGGCCTGAACGCCCCAGGACCCGGTATAACTGAACAGGTCCAGCACCCGGCGTTCGCGTACATAATCCTGCATGCGACAGCGATTCATGCGATGGTCGAAGAACCAGCCGGTCTTTTGTCCCGCTATGGGGTCAACCAGAAAGCGAGTGCCGTTTTCCTCGATCACCAGCCCCTCCGGCGGTTCCCCCTGCACCACCTCGACCGAGTAGGCCAGGCCCTCCAGCTGGCGCAGGCTGGCGTCGTTGCGCAGGATAATGGTCGACGGGCGCAAGACCTTGTTCAAGGCCTCAAGAATGTCTGCCGTGACCCGTTCCATTCCCGCGGTGGTGATCTGCACGACCGCCACATCGCCGAATCGATCCACAACCAGCCCCGGCAGCGCGTCGCCCTCGCCGTGCACGAGGCGGTAATAAGGCTTGTCGAACAGGCGCTCGCGCAGGGACAGGGCAATATTGAGGCGATGGACCAGCAGTGATCGATCTAACTGGTGGGCCGGGTCGCGACTGACGATTCGTGCGCAGATCAGGGAGTGGGGATTGGCATAGCCATTGGCGATAAACTTGCCCCTCTCGTCCACGATTTCCACCGACTCACCGGGTTCAAGTGACTTCAGGTCGGTGACGGTGGTGTCGATCTCGTTACTGAATACCCACAGGTGACCGCCACGCAGGCGTCGCGATTCGTTCTTTTTCAGTTGCAAACGGGGGGATGACATGGTTGAGGTCCGGCTAGAGAGTGCCGCCATGATACACGAAACGGCCCGGGACCGGTTGCCCACAACACACCTGAAATCACTCAGAGGCCGGTACAGGTCTCGATATTTACCAGCAGGGTATTGAGATTGAATGGCTTGGTAACGAAGGCGCTAAAACCGGCCCCGCTGCCCTCTTCGAGCTTGGCCCTTAGATCTTTGGCGGTGACGGCGATAACCGGGATTCCGCGCAGCGACTCGGTCTCACGTATGTGATCAAATAGCTCATAATCGCTGCCGTCGAGTCGATCCATGCCCAGCAGGATCACATCCGGCACGTCGGTGAGTTGCTCCAGGCCCTGCTCCAGCGTGCTGGCAATCTGCAGATCCCACTGCTTGCGACGCTTGCAGGCCTGAACGACCAGGTACTGACTGGAGATATCATCCTCGACATATAGAACTTTCAGGCACTGCCTCGCGGGGCTCTGTCGAGCCTCACTGGGTGCCTCAATATCTGTAAATCGCTCAATGGCCTGATACATACCAGTCGCCGTATCCCGCTACTATTTTTTGATTCGTACATATAAATATCGGTAGCGGATAAGTGGACTTGAAACCTCAACGGCCGTGAGGCGCAAAGTGTGACAGGCCTCACATTTATTAGCTGCACCACTTCGGGGCAGAACACGCCGACGTCTTAGAGTTAACGCGGCCTGCATGCTACAGTCGACAGTATTGACCGAGAAAAACGGGTTCACGAATTAGATGTCTGAAGGCCGCAACCGCCTCGCCAATGAGACCAGCCCCTATCTCCTGCAACATGCCCATAATCCGGTTGACTGGTACCCCTGGGGGAAGGAAGCACTCACCCGGGCGGTGAAAGAGGACAAGCCCATCCTGCTCTCCATCGGCTATTCCGCCTGTCATTGGTGCCATGTCATGGCCCGCGAATCCTTCGAGGATGATGAGACGGCCGCACTGATGAATGGCGAATTCGTCAACATCAAGGTGGATCGCGAGGAGCGTCCCGATCTGGATAAGATCTACCAATTGGCCCACCAGTTGCTGGCCCAGCGTCCAGGTGGCTGGCCGCTCACGGTGTTCCTGACCCCGCAGCAACTACCCTTCTTCGCCGGGACCTATTTCCCCGCCGCACATGGCGACAACATGCCGAGCTTCCGTGAGGTGCTGCAAAACATCGCCGCGGCCTATCGTGAACAGGGTGAGGCCATCGCCGAACAAAACCAGGCCCTGCTCGAGGCCATGGAGAATACAGTCCCGCAAACCGATGATGCGGTCGAGATGGGCCCCTCGCCACTGGATGCCTCGAGACGCGAGATGGAGACCCAGTTCGACAGTCGTTTCGGCGGCTTTGGCCAGGCACCCAAGTTCCCCCACCCCACCCGTATCGAACGCCTGTTGCGCCACTGGCAGCACACCCGCGAACTCGGACATGAGGATAAGCGCGCGCTTGAATTGGCTCTGGCGAGCCTGCACGCCATGGCCTCAGGCGGAATCTTCGACCAGATCGGGGGCGGGTTTTGCCGTTATTCCACCGACGATGCGTGGAGGGTGCCGCACTTCGAGAAGATGCTTTACGACAATGGACAGTTACTCGGCCTTTACAGCGAGGCCTGGCTCGCCATGAGCGATCCCGTCTTTGCACGCATCGTTCACGAGACCGCCGGCTGGCTCATGCGGGAAATGCAGGGGCCCGAGGGTGGTTACTACTCGGCACAGGGTGCCGACAGTGAGGGTAAGGAGGGCAGGTTCTATGTCTGGAGCCCGCAGCAGGTCGAGGCCCTGCTTGGCGACGACGAAACAAGGGTCATACGCCTGCACTACGGCTTTGATCACGAACCCAATTTCCAAGCTCACTGGTACCCCCATATATACCAGTCACTGGAGGAGATCGCCGAGGCCCTGGAGATGCCGCCCAGACAGGTGCGTGAGTGTCTCGACAGCGGTCGCGAACGCCTGCGTCAGGCCCGAGAACTACGGCCGAGACCGGCCACCGACACCAAGGTCATTACCGCCTGGAATGGCCTGATGATCAAGGGCATGGCCACGGCGGGCAGGATCTTCGAGCGCGAGGATTACATAGACTCGGCCCAGCGGGCGGTGGACTTCATCCGTCAGCACCTGTGGCAGCGGGGAAGGCTACTATCGGTGTACTCGAACGGCCAGGCCAGGCAGCCGGCCTATCTCGATGATTACGCCTTACTGCTTGATGCCCTGTTATCCTTGTTACAGGCGCGCTGGCGGCGGGAGGATTGCAACTTCGCCATCGACCTGGCCGAGACTCTGCTGGCGCAATTCGAAGACATCAGAGGGGGGTTTTTCTATACCGCACACGACCACGAGCCCCTCATTCACCGTCCCAAACCGACCCTGGACGAGGCCATACCATCGGCTAACGGCGCTGCCGCCATCGCATTACAGCGACTGGGCCACCTGCTCGGTGAACAGCGCTATCTAGAGGCGGCCGAGCGAACCTTGCGCGCAAGCTGGACGCCGATGTCGCATCTCGCAGACCAGCACTCTGCCCTGCTAACCGCCCTCGAAGAGTGGCTCTATCCACCACGGACAATCATCATTCGCGCCCCCGGCCGGGAACTGCATCAATGGCACGAGAGCGCGAACCGCCATTACGCCCCGCGCCAGTTCGTTTATGCCATCGATAGCAGCGAGAAGGAGTTGCCAGGTCAGTTGGCCCACAAAGATACAGGTGAGACAGGTGCCTGCGCCTGGATCTGCGAGGGAGGGCACCACCTGACCCCCTTCTCCACGCGGGATGAATTACAATCTCATCTTGAGTCGGAAACCGAATCGTAGAATAATTCAATTAATTACTTAATTACTCAACCCCGAGGAGTCTAAGCATGGCAAAAGGTTTGATGGATTACGTGAAGGAAGCCAAGTCGCAGATCACCGAGATCTCACCCGACGACCTGGTCAAGCTGCAACAGGATAAGGCGGATCTGCTGGTCGTCGATGTGCGTGAACCGGGAGAGTTTATGCACGGCCACATCGAGAACGCCCTGCTCATCCCGCGCGGGGTGCTGGAACCCTCCGCCGACCTGCAATACCCCAAGAGCAACGAGACCCTGCGCGAGGCGCGTGAGCGTCCCGTCGCCTGTTATTGCTCCACCGGGGGTCGCAGCGCCATGGCGGCCAAGGTCTTGGAGGATATGGGCTTTAACGAGGTGTACAGCCTGGCCGGCGGTTTTACCGCCTGGGAACATGAGGGCAAGCCGGTATTCAAGGAAGGGGAATACTAAGTCCCGGATCGATCACGACATAAAAAAACGGGCGCCAGGCGCCCGTTTTTATTTCCGGCTGCTTATGCAGCCTTGTCTCTCCAACATTATTTGAGCTTAAACTGCGAAACGATGTTGTTCAGTCCGTTGGAGAGCGAGACCAGGTGCTCGCCGGCCTCCTCCACCTCGTTGGCGCTCTCGGCAATGGAGATGGTGGCATCATTGATGTTCACCACGTTGCGGTTGATTTCATCGGCAACCGCGGTCTGCTCTTCCGCCGCGCTGGCGATCTGGGCGTTCATGTCGGTGATGCTGGCTATCATACCGGCAATCGTCTCCAGGGCCTGGCCGGCCTCAGCTGCGCGTTCCACGCTGCTACCGGCCTGATTACGACTGCTTTCCATAACCTCAACGGCGTTGTGCGCACCGGCCTGCAGCCTTTCGATCATCTGCTGGATCTCGGCCGTCGACTCGGCAGTACGACTGGCGAGGGTACGTACCTCGTCGGCTACCACGGCAAAGCCTCGACCCTGCTCACCGGCTCGTGCCGCCTCGATGGCGGCATTCAGCGCCAACAGGTTGGTCTGGTCGGCGATATCACGAATGACATCGAGCACGCTGCCAATGTTGGTGCTCTCATTCTCCAGTTCCTTAATGGCCCCGGCACCGCGTTCGACTTCCTGGGCCAGGCTCTGGATCGCACTAATGGATTGATTGACCACCTCGCGGCCCTTACTCGCCTCGGTATCGGCGTCGCGTGCGGAGGCGGCGGCGCTATTGGCGTTGCGCGCCACTTCGGTCACGGTGGAGGTCATCTGGTTCATGGCCGCCACCACCTGATCCGACTCGGACTGTTGCTGTGTGACCGCCATGGTTGTCTTGGCGGCCAATTGCGACATAGTCTGGGATGATGTCGCCAGGTCCTTGGCCGTTTCGGATGTCTGTTTCATACCCTGAGACAGGGTCTCCTGCATGTCGCGTACGGCCGTCAGGATTTGTCCGATTTCGTCTTTTCCACTGCCCTTGATCTCAATATCATTGGAGAAATCTCCTTGGGCCACGTTATTCAATACCGAGACGATATTTGAAATCGGCTTGAGGGCACGGTGCAATAGGGCATAGATTCCAAGCGCCATTATCACCATCAGGACAATAGATATACCGATGGCCATAAAATTATTAAACCGGTTGGCATTATAGAGCTCGGTTTCGTCCTTGGCCGTCACCAGATAAACCGACTGGTCGGTGCTATCCAGAGACAGTCGGCTCTTGCCGACATGGTAGGCCATACCATCCACAGTTACATATTCAAAGCTACCGGTATCGACGGAACCGCTCTCGGCGCCGATACTGGACCAGAGTTCTTCCGAGGTCGCGTATTCCAGCCTTCCCGATTGATCCAGGATGAAGGCATCGGAACCCTCGCTCTCTTTGAATTCAGCGATGGCCCTTTGCAGGGAACTCAAAAATACCCCGGCCCCCAGGGGCTGACCCGGCTTTTTATACATGGGAAACACATATACGATACTGAGCATACCCGCATCGTCCCGTTGCAGCCCCTGCTTGATACGGCCCTGGGATATCGCTTCCGACACCAGAGGCATATCGGTCTTACCTGAGATTTCACTTGCCGAGGAATAGAGTACCCGCGACTGGCTATCGGTAATCACCAGCTTGTCGATGATGCGGCCGGCACTCAATCGGTTATACGTCGGCAATAGAGCCTGAGCCAGCCCCTCACGGTCATCGCCCATGATTGCTTCGAGGGAGGCAGAGTTTCGGGTCACCGCGAATAGACCTCCGGACATGGCTTCGATTCGTGACGAAACAATTTTATTCCATAGATTTTTCTTCGCAGTCAGGTCGGCCTGTTCGGCCTGTTCGATAACCACGTTCTTACCATAGGTCTCCACTGCCATGATCGCGATGATGATCACAATGACAAAGGGTATGCCGGTACTGAGTAATTTTGTTTTTAATGTCATAACTCCATCCTC
>JABURT010000128.1 GCA_014762495.1 Gammaproteobacteria bacterium
CAGGCGCACCGGGCCGCTGCCTTTCACCTGCAGCGTCAGGGTCCCCTCCATCTTGATGGTGGCGGAGAGCAGGACCACGGCAATCAGGGTTTCGCCCAGGAGTTCACGTACCACCGGCGGATAGTCGTGACGGTCGAGCACCTGCTGCCAGGCCTCATCGAGGTGAACGATTTCGCCGCGAACGGCAGCTTGCTCGAACAAAAAGCGTTGCAGGGTATCGTTGTGATCAGACATAGGGACTCATTGTCATGGCGGTGCCGAGGCACCGCCGGGTCGAGAATGGACAGGGATCTAGGATTGTAGCTTGCCCTTGAGCAGCTGGTTGACCTGCTGGGGATTGGCCTTGCCCTGGGTCGCCTTCATCACCTGTCCGACGAAAAAGCCGAAGACCTTCTCATTACCGGCGCGGTACTGTTCGACCTGGTCGGCGTTATTGGCCAGCACCTCGTCGATGATCGACTCGATGGCGCCGGTGTCGGTGATCTGCTTGAGGCCCTTGGCCTCGATCACGGCGTCGGCATCGCCCTCGCCGGCCCACATGGCCTGGAACACCTGTTTGGCGATCTTGCCGGAGATGGTGTTGTCGGCGATGCGCTTCATCATCCCCGCCAGCATGGCCGCGCTGACCGGCGATTCGGTGATCTCGATACCGTCCTTGTTAAGGGCCGCGCTCACCTCGCCCTGGACCCAGTTGGCACACTGCTTGGCATCGGCGCCCGACTCTTCCACCACCTGCTCGAAGTAGGCGGCCAGGTCGCGGCT
The DNA here is from genome assembly GCA_014762495.1 of Gammaproteobacteria bacterium. Lineage (GTDB taxonomy): Bacteria > Pseudomonadota > Gammaproteobacteria > Thiohalospirales > Thiohalospiraceae > JABURT01. The sequence goes on from JABURT010000128.1 coordinate 763, forward strand.
GGCGGTGAGCACACCGGCGTCATAGGCGGAGAGACCGAAGGCCTCCATGTAACGGGCCTTCTTCTCGTCGGGCAGCTCGGGCAAGGTGCCACGGGTGGCCTCGATGAAACCGTCCTCGATCACCACCGGCAGCAAGTCGGGGTCGGGGAAGTAACGGTAGTCGTTGGCCTCCTCCTTGCCGCGCATGGAACGGGTCTCATCCTTGTCGGCGTCGTAGAGACGAGTCTCCTGTACTACCTTGCCACCACCCTCGAGCACATCGATCTGGCGCTCGATCTCGTAGTTGATCGCCCTCTCCACGAAACGGAAGGAGTTGATGTTCTTGAGCTCGGCGCGGGTACCGAACGTCTCCTCGCCCTTGAGGCGCACGGAGACATTGGCGTCGCAGCGGAAGGAACCCTCCTGCATGTTGCCGTCGCAAATGCCGAGGTAGGTGACCAGCGAATGGATCTTCTTCATGTACGCCACGGCCTCTTTCGCCGAACGCATGTCGGGCTCGGAGACGATCTCCAGCAACGGGGTCCCGGCACGGTTGAGGTCGATGCCGGTCATGCCCTGGAAATCCTCGTGCAGGGACTTGCCCGCATCCTCTTCCAGGTGGGCGCGGGTCACGCCAACGGTCTTGCTGCTGCCGTCTTCCAGTTCGATCTCCACGTGGCCCTTGCCGACGATGGGCAGTTCGTACTGGCTGATCTGATAGCCCTTGGGCAGGTCGGGATAGAAGTAGTTCTTGCGTGCGAACACCGAGTGCTGACCGATCTCGGCATTGACCGCGAGACCGAATTTCACCGCCATGCCCACGGCCTCCTTGTTCAATACCGGCAGCACGCCGGGCAGACCGAGGTCGACGGCACAGGCCTGGGTATTGGGCTCGGCGCCGTAGGCGGTGGAGGCACCCGAGAAGATCTTGCTGTTGGTGGCGAGCTGGGAGTGTATCTCCAGGCCGATGACTGCTTCCCATTCCATGATGTGTTCTACCTTCTCTCTGTTCGCTTAGGCAAAGGCCGCGGGGCTACGGCTGTGCCAGTCGGTGACCTGCTGATACTGGTGCGCCACGTTGAGCAGGCGGCCCTCGTCGAAGTAGTTGCCAATGATCTGCAGACCGACGGGCAGCTCATGGGCAAAGCCCGCCGGGATCGACATGCCGGGCAGGCCAGCCAGGTTGGTGGCGATGGTATAGATGTCCGACAGGTACATGGTCACCGGGTCATCGCTGCGCTCGCCCAGCTTGAAGGCGACGCTGGGCGAGGTGGGGCCCATGATCACGTCCACCTGCTCGAAGGCCTGTTTGAAATCCTCGGAGATGAGACGGCGCAGCTTCTGTGCCTTTAAATAGTAGGCATCGTAGTAGCCGGCGGAGAGGGCGTAAGTACCGACCAATATACGGCGCTTGACCTCGTCGCCGAAGGCCTCACCGCGCGAGCGCTTGTACAGGTCCTCGAGATCCTTCGGGTCATCGCAACGGTAGCCGAAGCGCACGCCGTCGAAGCGCGACAGGTTGGAGGAGCACTCGGCCGGGGCCACCACGTAATAGGTGGGCACCGACAGGCCAGAATTGGGCAGGGAGATCTCCACCACCTCGGCACCGAGCTTTTTATACTCATCGATGGCCGCCTCGACCGCCTTACCCACCTCCGGGTCCATGCCCTCGCCGAAATACTCTTTGGGCAGACCGATCTTCAGACCTTTAAGATCCCGGTTCAGATCGGCCGTGTAGTCGGGCACCTCGCGATCCACGCAGGTGGAGTCGCGCTCGTCGAAGCCGGCCATGTGGTTGAGCATCAGGGCCGCATCCTCGGCGGTGCGAGTCATGGGGCCGGCCTGGTCCAGGCTGGAGGCGAAGGCGATCATGCCGTAGCGGGAGACGCGTCCGTAGGTGGGCTTGAGGCCGGTAATGCCGGTCAGTGCCGCGGGCTGGCGGATGGAACCGCCGGTGTCGGTGCCGGTGGCCGCCGGGGCCAGGCGCGCGGCCACCGCCGCCGCCGAGCCGCCGGAGGAGCCGCCGGGGACGGTGTCCAGGTTCCAGGGATTCTTGACCGCGCCGTAGAAGCTGGTCTCGTTGGAGGAGCCCATGGCGAACTCGTCCATGTTGGT
>JABURT010000102.1 GCA_014762495.1 Gammaproteobacteria bacterium
TCAGTCGTAATGGCATACTGGCCATCATTATTTTATTGCCACTCGCCACCGTCCGCCTTACCGATATCACCATGGGCATCATGGCCAATCCCTTCTATCTCGATCTGGGATTCAGCAAGACCGAAATCGCCGATGTCACCAAGGTCTTTGGTTTCTTTATGACCATCTTCGGCGCTGCACTCGGCGGGGTAGTGGTGACCCGGTACGGATTGTTAAGACCGTTGTTGGTGGGAGGCGTTCTGGCAGCGGTTACGAACCTGTTATTTGCCTATCTCGCCAACCACGAGCCAACCCTCACGCTGCTGGCCACCGTGGTGACCGCCGATAACCTGAGCGGTGGCTTTGCCGGCGCGGTCTTTATCGCCTATCTCTCCAGTTTGACCAACACTGCCTACACCGCGACCCAGTACGCCCTGTTCAGCTCACTGATGACCCTGCCGGCCAAGTTCATGGGCGGTTTCTCCGGCATCGTGGTGGATCTGCACGGCTATTCCAGCTTCTTTATCATCACCGCCCTGCTAGGTCTTCCGGCCATTCTGCTAGTGCTGTACCTGCTACGGCGTGAACGCATTAGCGGGGACTAGTCAGCATGGAGATGGTCTATCTCACCGTCTTCCTCGCCGGCTTCTTCGGCGGCGTTCATTGCTTTGGCATGTGCGGCGGTATCGTCGGTGCATTGACCTTCGGTCTTAGCGAGGAAAAGCGGCAGAGCTGGTGGGGCAGCTTTCCCTATCTGCTCGCCTATAATGCCGGGCGGCTCAGTAGCTACGCCATCGCCGGCGCGATTGTCGCCGGTCTGGGACTGTTCGCCATGGATATCTTTGCGGTACACCGCGCTCAGCTTGTGCTGAAGATAGCCGCCGGTGTCTTCATGATTGTTCTCGGCCTCTATATCGGAGGCTGGTGGTCGGGCATGAGTCGGGTGGAGCAGGCCGGCAGCCGGCTATGGCGCTTCATCGAGCCCCTAGGTCGGCGGCTGATGCCGGTCCGCACACTACCCCAGGCCTTTGCCGTGGGCCTGATCTGGGGCTGGTTGCCCTGTGGCCTGGTCTATTCGGCACTGATCTTCGCCTTTACCGCCAGCAGTCTTGGTCAGGGGGCGTTGGTGATGTTGAGTTTTGGCCTGGGCACCCTGCCCACCCTCATGCTCATGGGCATGTTGGCGAGCCTGGTCGGTTCCCTGGTACGAGAACCCTGGGTGAGGCAGACGGCTGGGGGGCTTATCGTACTGTTCGGGATCATCACCATCTGGGCGGGTGCAGAGTTGGAGTGGCCCTCAAACGCTTACTTCGGAGGGTAATCGCTTCGGTGAACGGATCATGATCCGCTTGTCGCGTCCGGATATCCCCGATATCAGCGTAACCTGTGAACGGGCGACGCCAAACTGGCGGGCGAGAAATCGGATGAGGTGATCATTGGCCTGGCCGTCCACTGGTGGTGCCGTGATCCGAACCTTGATGGACTCACCCAGAAGGCCGCAGATCTCATCCCGACTGGCGCGGGGCTGGACCCGTAGTGTCAACAACAGATCCTCGCCCTGCCATGTAAAGCCTCGTTGCCGGGACATTCACATCGACAGGGTCAGGGCAAAGTCCATGAGTGGACGGACCAGCAGCATCAGCAGGAGTTGCAGCACAATTATTACCACCAGGGGGGACAGGTCGAGACCGCCGAGGTTGGGCAGCAACCGTTGGGCCGGTCTCAGCAGGGGCGCGTTGAGACTGTACAGCAGTGTCGTGACCGGGTTATAGCTTTGCGGGTTGATCCAGCTAAGGATGGCCTGGACGATGATGGTAAAGATGAAGACATAGATCACCAGTTGCATCAGCTCGGCCACCGTGTACACAGCGAAGACACCGGGCAGAATCGCGCCGCCCTTGATCAGCATAATCAGCGAAAGCTTGATAAAGCCGAGCAGGAACATCACCACCAGCGCCGCCATGTCGATACCGAACAGACCGGGTATGATGCGTCGTACCGGTACCAGCAAGGGGTTGGTGATCTTGACCAGGAACTGCGAAACGGGATTATAAAAATCGGCGCGGGCCCACTGGAACAAAAAGCGAAGCATAAAGCTCAAGATGTACAGACCGAACAGGGTCTCGATCAGAAATTGACCGGCATTCCCCAGATAGTTACCACCCATTAATCTTCTCCAAACATATCTGCCAGTTCTTGCGAACGCGTGTGTGCCGCCGCCAGCGCCTCATCGAACAGCGCACGCAACCCGCCTGCCTCCAGCACCTCAAGCGCCTGTTCAGTGGTGCCGCCGGGTGAGGTCACGCGGCGACGCAGGGTGGCGGCATCCTCAGAGCTTTCAAGCGCCATCTTGGCGGCACCGTAAGCGGTCTGCAGGGCCAGCAGGCGTGCGCTTTCCGGCTCAAGTCCAAGCTTCTGGCCTGCCTCCTGCAGAGATTCGAGGATGAGGAAGAAGTAGGCCGGTCCGCTGCCCGACAGGGCTGTCACCGCGTCCAGTTCCGATTCCTGCTTCACCCACAGGGTGAGGCCAACGGCCCGCATCAGGGATTCGGCGATCCCCCGTTGGGCCTCGTTTACCCGCTCGTTGGCGTGTAGGCCCGTGGCCCCAGAGCCCACCAGTGCCGGTGTATTGGGCATGGTTCGTACCAGGGCGTGCCCACCGCCGAGCCAGCGGTCAAGGTCTGCAGAGCGGATCCCGGCGGCGATGGAGACCAGCAACGGTCGACCGGCCGTCGCGGCACTTGAGATCCCCTGGCAGACCTCGCGCATGAGCTGGGGTTTGACCGCCAGCACCACGACCTCGCTGGCTGCCACCAGTTCGTTATTGTCGGTAAGGGTTTCGATGGAAAACTCCCGTGCCAGTCGGGCTCGACCTTCGGCATTGGGTTCCGAGACACGGATCAAGTCGCTGGGATAGTGATCGGCGATGAGGCCGCCGATGAGGCTGCTCGCCATGTTGCCACCGCCAATGAATCCGATCCTGGGTTGCGTCATATTGCGCCTCGCGCTGTTCGTTTCGTTGGCACTAAGATACTTGCCTGCCCCCGGTGAGACAACTGCGTTAGCCCGTGGCCGGTTTATCGCGGGCACCAAAGATATCGGTGCCGATGCGAACCAGGGTCGAGCCCTCTGCCACCGCGGCCTCCAGATCGGCACTCATGCCCATGGAGAGGGTGTCGAGCTCGTACCCGGACTGTCTGAGCTGCGCCAGGGCCTCGGCCAGCTGCCTGAAGGGCTTGCGCTGTTCTGACTCCGTATCGCTGGGGCGTGGAATGGCCATGAGACCACGTAGTCGGATATTAGGCAGTTCGTTAATCGCTGCCACCAGCTCGGGTAAGGCCTCAAGGCGACAGCCCGATTTGCTCGACTCGTCATCCACATTGACCTGGATACAGAGATTCAGCGGAGCGCACCCCGGGGGACGCTGTTCGCTCAGACGGCGCGCAATCTTAAGGCGATCCACGCTGTGTACCCAGTCGAAGTGTTCGGCGATGGCTCGGGTCTTATTGGACTGAATCGGTCCGATGAAATGCCACTCAAGCTCCGTGCCCGCAAAGTATTCGATCTTGTCGAGGGCCTCTTGCAGGTAATTCTCGCCGAAGGCCCGTTGACCGCTATCGATGGCCGTCTGTAAGGCCTGTACGGGCTTGGTCTTGCTCACCGCCAGCAGGCGAACACTTTCCGCGTCTCGGCCGTATTCCCGTTGTGCTTGCGCCAGTCGTTGGCGGACTTGTTCGAGGTTCTCTGCTATGCCCATATGTTCTCTGATTGCCCCGAATTGCGGGTCGGGGTAGGGTAAATACACCTGCATTGTACTTAAAAAGCACCCGGCACGGGAAAACGCAAGTAAAGAGAAGCTTATGGAAATTGCCGAACTGCTCGCCTTCACTGTTAAACAGTCGGCCTCGGATCTGCACCTGTCGGCGGCCATGTCCCCCATGCTTCGTATCGATGGCGACATGGTCAAGGTAAACCTCGAACCCCTGAGTCATGAGCAGCTGGAGACTATGCTGGTGCAGATCATGGATGACGCGCCATTGCGTCAATTACGCGAGCGAGGCGAGACTGATTTTTCCTATTCCCTCTCCAAGCTGGCAAGATTTCGGGTCAATGTCTTCAATACTCAGCGTGGTATCGCCGCCGTCTTTCGTTTGATTCCCAATGAGATTCGTACACTGGAAGCACTTGGTGTGCCGCCTGCGATCAAGTCTGTCCTGCAGCAACCCAATGGTCTGGTACTGGTAACCGGCCCAACCGGATCGGGCAAGTCCACGACACTGGCGGCGATGGTAGAACATATCAATACCAGCCGGCCACAGCATATTCTCACCATAGAGGACCCCATCGAATACATCCATACGAGCAGCAAATCGCTCATTAATCAGCGACAACTGGGGCGCGATACCAATAGCTATGCCAGTGCCCTGCGCGCCGCCCTACGAGAGGATCCCGACGTCATCCTGGTGGGCGAGATGCGCGACCTCGATACCATTCGGCTCGCCTTGAGTGCGGCCGAGACGGGACACCTCGTACTGGCGACACTACATACCAACTCGGCGGCCAAAACCATCAACCGTATCATCGACGTCTTCCCGGGTGAGGAGAGGGCATTGATTCGCTCGCTCTTGTCAGAGTCTCTGCGCGCCATCCTCAGCCAGACCCTGCTAAAGGCCGATGGGGGTGGACGTATCGCCGCCTACGAGGTTTTGATCAATACACCTGCGGTACGCAATATGATTCGAGAGGATAAACTGGCGCAAATCGTTTCGGTCATGCAGACGGGGGCTGAGCAGGGCATGCATACGCTGGACCAGCATCTTGCGCAATTGCAATCTCAGGGAAAGATCGACACTAAAGGGGATGAGCGTACCCTCTAGGGCAGTCCCATTGGGTAACGGCTTGGATAGAGTGAGAGCCTTTAGGCCTGCTTAGCCGGCGAAGGTACCGAGACGAACTTCTTCCAGGATCTCTTCGGTGGTCTTTTCGTTGCTTGGAATGCGCTGCTTATGCTTAAGCTTGTTGAGGATAATGCGCTTGATCTTCTTGGACAGGGTGGTGGGGTCAAAGGGTTTAATGACAAACTCGGTGACACCGGAATCAATGGCCTTTTCCACGAATCGTAATTCGCTCTCACCGGTAATCATCATGAAGGGTTTGCTGGCCAAGGCGCGGTCGTTGCGGATGTGTTCGAGCAGTTCCAGGCCATCCATGCGTTCCATTTGCCAGTCGGAAATGATGATGTCGATGCGATGGCTTCGCAGAATACGAAGTGCCTCCATGCCGTCACTGGCCTGTTCGATTTTTTCAAACCCCAGCGAGCGCAGCATGCTTTTTATTGTGGTGCGCATGTACTTCATGTCGTCCACAATCAGAAAACGCAGGTCTCTTACGAGCATAAATCTACCTCTTTCCGCAACGTGTACGGTGGACTCGGCCCTGCAACCTTACCACCACCCCCCCGAATTGAAGAAGCTTATTCTTGCCTAGTTTTTATTATTATCGGATAGCCTATTGAATAGCTTAAATGCGATTCTTATATTTAAAAAATTAGCAAATACTAATTAATACTTTTCACTACAACTATACACATAAAAGCAGAGTTTACACAAAGTGTTTAGTGTAATTGCGTGTTTTGGCAACTAATCTTCCGCTTTTTTACTCGGTTCCTGGTAACTCAGGCGTCCGTTAAGCAGGGTATGTGTGACCCGGCCCTTAAGATCCCAGCCCAGAAACGGCGTGTTATGCCCCGCACTTTGCATGGTTTGGGCATCAAGCCTCCAGTGTTGTTGCGGGTCGAAGATACAGACATCGGCCCTCGCGCCCACGCCCAGGTGGCCATTGTGATTGTCGATCACCGAGGCGGGACCGCTGGTCAGACAGGCGATGGCCTGTTCCAGACTGAGTACGCCTTCGTCCACCAGCCGCAGCGTCAGTGGCAGCAGCGTCTCCAGGGCAGAGATACCGGGCTCGGATTCGGCGAATGGTGCGAGCTTGGCATCGGCATCATGGGGTTGGTGATCGGAGCTGATGGCAATCAGGGTGCCGTCGCGCAAACCTTCGCGCAGGCTGTCGCGGTCACGCTGGGTGCGAAGCGGGGGGATCACGTGACAATCACTGCTGTAATCCAGTAGGTCCATTTCGGTCAGGTGTAACTGATGGGCGGCGACGTCGGCGCTAACCGGCAGGCCGTCGCGTTTGGCCTGGCGCAGTATCTGTACCGCACGGCCGGTCGAGAGCTGCCCGAAGTGGACACGGGCCCCGGTTTGCTCCACCAGCATTAGGATACGGCTAAGCTCGACCGTCTCGGCGCTCTCAGGGATCCCGCTCAGGCCCAGGCGCAGGCCCACGACGCCCTCGTGGACGCAACCCTTGGCCGCCAGCCAGGCGTCCTGGGGCTGGAGCATGAGTAGCAGCGAATGGCTGGCCGCGTACTCCATGGCCCGACGCAGGACCAGGGTGTTATGTACCGGCAGATCGGCATTGGAGAAGGCGATGCAGCCGGCCTCGGCGAGTGTCACCATCTCCGAGAGCTGCTCACCCTCCAGCGCCGTGGTCAGGGCCCCGATGGGCGCAACCCGGACCCGCGCCGCCTGATCGGCGCGTTCCTGTACCAGTTTGGCCACGGCCGGGGTATCGATGACCGGCGAGGTATCGGGTGGACAGCAGAGGGTGGTAATCCCGCCGCGTGCCGCGGCGCGCGTCTCGCTGTCGATGCTGCCCTTATGCTCCTGGCCTGGCTCACGCAGGCGTGCCTGCAGGTCGACAAAACCGGGGCAGACAATCTGGCCGCTGGCATCGATGACCTGGTCGGGTTCAAACCCTGCCGGGGCCTCACCGACGGACGCCACGAGGCCGCCTTCCAGGAATAGGTCTAGCTGGGCATCGACGCCGTTGGCCGGGTCTACCAGGTGTCCGCCCTGTATCAGTATCTTCATGGGCCGGCCTCCCCATCGCTACTAAAGCTCTGCCCCATGAGGATGGACATGACCGCCATGCGCACGGCGATGCCGTTGCTGACCTGTTCCAGTATGACCGACTGCGGACCGTCGGCGACCTCGGAGCTGATCTCCACCCCGCGATTGATGGGCCCCGGATGCATGACAATGGCATCCTCCTTGGCCACGGCCAGCTTCTCGGGGGTGAGGCCATAGAGCTTGTAATATTCGTGTTCGCTGGGCAGCAGCGCACCGGTCATGCGTTCCTTCTGCAGGCGTAACATGATCACCACATCCACCTCGCGCAGGCCCTCCCACATATCGTGATAGACATGAACGCCCAGGGCCGTGCTGATATCGGGGATCAAGGTCTTGGGGCCGATCACGCGTACCTCGGTGACGCCGAGGGTGGTGAGGGCATGGATCTGAGAACGCGCCACGCGCGAGTGCAGGATATCGCCGACGATGGCCACCTTGAGGTCGGCAAAGGCCTGCTTGTGGCGGCGTATGGTGAACATATCGAGCATGGCCTGGGTCGGATGGGCGTGGCTGCCGTCACCGGCATTGATGACACTGATATGCGGGGCCACATGCTGGGCGATGAAGTGGGCCGCACCACTCTGGGCATGGCGTACCACGAACATATCGCAGTGCATGGCCTCCAGGTTGTGCAGCATGTCGAGCAGGCTCTCGCCCTTGGAGGTGGCCGAGGCACTGATATTGACATTCAGGGTATCGGCGGACAGGCGCTTGGCCGCCAGTTCGAAGGTGTTGCGGGTGCGAGTGCTGGGTTCGAAGAACAGGTTGACGATGGTTTTGCCGCGCAAAAGCGGGACTTTTTTAACCCGTTGTGCTTCCACGGAGGAAAAGGACTCGGCGGCGTCCAGGATTTCGACGAGTAGCTGGCGCTTGATGCCTTCGATATCAAGGAAGTGGCGCAGGCGGCCTTCTTTATTGAGTTGGATGTTCTTGTTGTTCATGCGTCTTCCTGAACCACCAGGTGCAGCTGTTCAGGGCCCTCCAGTTTGACATGCTGGCCATCCGCAAGCGGCATGTTTATGCCGACCACGTTGGCCTCGATGGGCAGCTCGCGTCCGCTGCGTTCGACCAGCACGGCCAGGATGACGCTGGCTGGGCGACCATAGTCGAATATCTCGTTGAGCGCGGCGCGTATCGTTCGACCGGTATGCAGGACATCGTCCACCAGGATGACGTGGCGGTCTTCGACGGTGGTGTTGATCTTGGAGGGTTTGACCTCCGGATGCATGCCGATGCGGGTGAAGTCGTCGCGATAAAACGAGATATCCAGTGTACCCAGCGGTTCTTCGATGCCCATCATCTGATGCAGCCGTTTGGCGACCCAGGCCCCCCCGGTGTGGATACCGATCATGATAGGGGACTTGATTTGATGTTCGCTGAGGTGATGTTGCAGCGCGGTGGCCATGTCGGCCAGGGGTTGTTCAACGTCGGTGTTCTGCATCTTCGTCTGTCTATTGTTGTTGTAGCCAGGTTTCAAGGAAAAGGCTGGCGGCCATCCTGTCGACCTCATCGTCGGCATACAGTCCCTTGCCGTGCATCTCGTCCAGTAGATTTTCGGCCTCCTGCGAGCTGAGCCGTTCATCGACCCGGAACAGGGGAAGTCGGTAACGCTGCTCCAGTCGATTCGCGAATTTGTCGGCGCGTCGGGTCATTTCCTGCTCACTGCCGTCCATGTGCAGGGGGCGCCCCACCACCAGCGCCACAGGTTGCCACTCTTTTATCAGGCGGTCCAGCGCTTCCCAGTCCGGTTTACCGTCCCGGGCCTTAATGGTTGCGAGGGGACGCGACGTCCGTGTGATGGTCTGTCCGATGGCGAGGCCGATCTTTTTGGTGCCGTAGTCGAGGCCCATCACCGCGCCCTGCGGACGACTCATGCGTGTCCTGTCTCACTGCTGAGCAGGCCCAGGTCAATCCCCAACAAGGAGGCCGCCCTGGACCAGCGTTTATCCAGCTCGGTCTCGAATAGAATGCCGCTGTCGGCGGGTCCGGATAGCCAGGAGTTCTGCAGCATCTCCTGTTCCAGTTGCCCCTCGCCCCAGCCGGCGTAGCCCAGCGCTACCATATAATGTTCCGGTCCCTTGCCCTGGGCAATGGCCTCGAGAATGTCCTTGGAGACGGTCAGGCCGATGTCTTCGCCCACCGCCAGTGTCGCTTCCCAGCTGCCCAGCGGCTGGTGCAGGATGAATCCCTGCTCCGGGGTCACCGGGCCTCCCTGGTAGACAGGGGCGGCAATCACCTCCTTATCGGTGATCTCAAGACCTAGCTGGGTCAACAACTCGCCGAGATTCATGTCCAGCAGGCGATTGATGACAATGCCCATGGCACCTTCGGCAGTGTGCTCGCAAATATAGGTAACAGTGTGGAAAAAGTTATCGTCCGCCAGGGAAGGCATGGCGATCAGGAAGTGGTTGCGCAGGGTATCCTCGTACTCCATGTCTATAGTATCGAGCAAACCACGCGTGGCTGGCAAGCAAATAAGCTAAGGGGAGGTCCGCATCTGACCCTGCGAGTCGAAACGCCAGGTATAGGTGATATGCAGGACATCGAAGTCCTCCCTCACTTCCTCGCTAAAGGGATCAAAGGGCGCCGCTAGATTGACGATGCGACGCGCGGCGTCGTCGAGAATCTTATGTCCGGAACTACGCAGTACCACGACGTCACGCAGGGAACCGTCCTGGTTGATGGCCACGTCCAGCAACAGGTCTCCGGAGATGCGACCGTGTTTGGCCTTATCCGGGTAATTGAGGTTGCCGACGCGCTCCACATCCTGGCGCCAGGCGTCGATGTAGGCGGCGTACTTGTACTCGCGGGTCTTGGCGGAGATGTATTTTTCGCGTGGGGTTTGAGAGACCACCTGCTGTAACTGGCGGATCTCGGCACTGATGCTGGCCAACTCGAGTCGACGTTCCTGGATGCGATTGGCGATGCGCTCACGCTCGAGCGGTTGCTGAGTACTTTGTTCCTTGGGTTGCCGCCAGCGATGTTCGGATTGTTCGACACTCATAACCGTCTGCTCTTCGGGACGGCGTTGATTGGGGGCGGCCTCCATCTGGCTTTGCATGTCCTGTCCCTGCTGCGGGATGGGTAATGGGTTGAAGATGGGACTGCCGGGGCGAGAAGGGTCCTCTTCTTCACCGCCTCCTTGCTGATTGGCTTGGGCCAGGAAACGGGCCTCGTCCGGAGTCGTTTCGTCGCGACTGTGCACGAGGGTGATCTCCATGGTGGGAAGGGCCTGTTTATCACGCGTGGGGTCGAGCTCGATGTTGAAACTGACGCCCAGGATGAAGAGGGCATGCAGGGCAATGGCCAGGAACAGCGTCATGCTGAGGCGGTCCCGGGCTTTAATTGGCGGCATGCTGGCGGTGGACATCTTCGCTGTCTCTATCGGTCTTTAGTTCAAGGGCGCGCTTAGTTTGACGGCGTTTTTATATTTCGGTTCCAGCCGTACCCGTTTGGACATGGCTGGGTTCATGTGAATATTGCCTTCATCATCCACAAGCAGTACATATTTAATCCCCATCGAGCGCGCAATCTCCCACCACTGCTCTGGTCCGGCCACAAACAAGGCGGTTGCGGCGGCATCGGCGTCACCGGCATTGTCATGAACCACCGTCACCGATGAGGTGTCGCGGGAGGGCCGACCCGTACGCGGATCAAGGATGTGATGGTAACGCTTGCCCGCCTGTTGATAATACCGCTCGTAATTGCCGGAGGTGAAGACACTGGTCGCACCCTCTATCTCCAGATTGCCCACGCTGCCATCGAGTTTGGGATCGCGTATGGCAATACGCCAGGGACGATCACCGTGACGACCGATAGTCTTGAGGTCGCCACCGGCGTTGATGATGGCATCTTTCACGCCCATCTCCCGGAGACGATCCATCAACAGTTCCAGGGCATAGCCCTTGGCAAAGGCGCCGAAGTCGAGTCGTAACTTGGGGTTGTGCCCACGTGCGCGGATCCCATCCAGTTCGATGTCATCCATGGTGGGCACATCCTGCATGAAGGCATTGATCTCGGCATCCGTGGGTGCCTTGCCTTCACCGGGGTCATCGCTATGAAAACCCCATAGTCTCACCAGTGCGCCGATGGCCGGGTTGAACAGGCCCTGGCTACTCTGGTAGAGGCGCTTGGACTCTTCCACGAGTGGCAGAACGGAGGGGTTGATGGAGAACCAGCCGCCGGTGACCAGGAGCTGGTTGACGCGTCCCAGGGAGCCCGGCTTCCAGGCATGCCAGGCAAAGTTCATGTATTCGAGGTCTTTTTGTATGGCACGGCTCAATTCACGGCCTCGTGATTCGTCAATGTCATAGACCGTGAGCTCAAAGACCGTACCCATGGAGACGAACTGGTCGCGATAGACCTGCTCCTCGGCATGACATCCGAATAGCATCAGAAAAAGACCTAACAGGAACAGACGGGATCTAGTTGACATGGTCGAGTCGCTTTTCGATGGCATCCATCAGGCGATCGCATATGGACAGACCATAGGCCTTGTCCAGCTCGCGCACGCCGGTGGGGCTGGTGACATTGATCTCGGTGAGATAGTCACCGATGACATCCAGGCCGACGAAGATGAGTCCCTTGTCCACCAGGGTGGGGGCGACCTGCTCACAGATCCAGCGATCGCGATCACTGAGCTCCCGTCCCACGCCGGTGCCGCCGGCGGCGAGATTCCCACGGGTTTCGCCCTCGGCCGGAATACGGGCGAGGGCATAGGGCACTGGTTCTCCGTCGATAAGTAGAATGCGTTTGTCTCCCTCGCGTATCTCGGGAATGAATTTCTGTGCCATGGCGAAGCGCGTACCGTGTTGGGTAAGGGTTTCGATGACGACGCTGATATTGGGGTCGCCCTGCTTGAGTCGAAAGATTGATGAACCACCCATACCTTCCAGGGGCTTGAGGATGACGTCCCCATGATTCTTGAGAAAGTCACGGAAACTCTCTGCCTGACGACTGACAAGCGTTTCGGGCGTGCATTGTGGAAACCAGGCGGTATAGAGCTTTTCGTTGGCATCGCGCAGGCTTTGTGGGCGGTTGACCACAAGCAGTCCCTCACGTTCGGACTGCTCCAGCAGGTAGGTGGTATAGATGTACTCCATGTCGAAAGGGGGATCCTTGCGCATGAGTAGGGCATCCATATGACTGAGGGCATCGATGTAGGGTTCGCCAAGTTCAAACCAGTGCTCGTTGTCATCGAAGACCTTGACCGGAGTCAGCCGGGCCATGACCTTGCCCTGATCGAGCCAGAGATCCGATTGCGTTAGATAGTAGAGGTCCCAACCCCGGGCCTGGGCCGAAAGCATCATCGCCAGGGTCGTATCCTTGGCCGGTTTTATACTGCCGATGGGGTCCATGAGGACGGCTATTTTGATCACGGAATGCATGTCAAAACACTTCCATATCAGTGGATTGCTGATTGTCCACGATAACTCGTGGCTTCGAAACTAATTACAATATAGCACATAACATATTAATTTTATTGATCTTTTATTGGATTTGTATGCCTACCTAGAACGAATATAATGTGTCATAATGGTAGCTGGCCTCTGGGGGAGAGGTCACTATCCAATTGAAAACAATGGGAATGTTTCATGAGCAAGAAGGTAATGGTCATTGACGACAGCAAGACCATTCGTCGAAGTGCCGAAACCATATTAGAAAAAGAAGGCTATGAAGTCATCACGGCCACTGATGGATTCGAATCTCTTTCAAAGATTGTTGAAAATCATCCCGATATCATCTTCATCGATATTATGATGCCCAGGCTGGACGGCTACCAGACCTGTTCTCTCATCAAGCACAACGATTCGTATAAAGACATACCTATTATCATGCTAACCAGTAAGGACGGTCTCTTCGACCGGGCCCGAGGCAAGGTGGTGGGTGCACAAAGCTACGTGACGAAACCGTTCACCAAGGACGATTTGCTCAATGCAATCGAACAGGTTTCAGCCTAGAGACAAAAGATTTAGGGGTTATAAATGGCGCACATCTTAATCGTGGACGACTCACCGACGGAAATTCACGTCATCAAGACCATGCTGGAAAAAAACGGTTATGAGACCAGCTTCGCTTCCAACGGTGAGGAAGGCATTGAGAAGACCAAGGAGATCAAGCCGGACCTGGTGTTGATGGATGTGGTCATGCCTGGCTTGAATGGCTTCCAGGCCACACGTGAATTGAGCAAGAATCCCGATACGGCAACTATCCCGATTATCATCGTAACCACCAAGGATCAGGAGAGTGATCGCGTGTGGGGGCTTAGGCAGGGGGCCAAGGAATACGTTACCAAGCCGGTTGACGAGTCAGAATTGATGCAAAAGGTTAAGTCCTTACTGGGATAGGGGGCGTAGTAGATGGCGTCTGATAGCCAAGAGGCATTTGAATTACTGCTGCAGATGGATCGACAAAACCTCGAGCGTAGACGCGTTGCCGAGGAAATGCAGCAGGAGAGCGGACGCACCCAGTATATCCGTTACCGAGTAGGTAGAAATTTATTTCTCATTGCCGTTGGCGATGTGATTGAACTTATGCCCATGCCCAGGGTGACGCCAGTCCCATTTTCAAAACAGTGGATCGCTGGTGTTACCAATATCCGTGGCGACGTCTATGTGGTAACAGACTTTTACAACTTTCTCTACGACGAACCGCGAAAAGAAAATAAAAAAAATAAACTGTTGGTTTTAAAGGGCGACGCCCATGCCTCCCTGATTGTTGACGAAGTCCTGGGGATGGCCGAGCTGATGAAGAGCGAGATACTGGAGGATAATGCAAATCCAGATGATCTTATTGCGCCCTTTGTAGGTGGTGCAGCGTCTATCGATAGCGATAATTATTTCATTGTGAATTTAAATAAACTTGTATCAGAACCACGATTCATGCAGGCGGCAGTTTGATGATTCAAGGGATGTGTCAGGAGTAGACGATGGCAAAAACAACACGAGAGAACATCCCGGGTCAGGGCACCAGCAGGATCCTCATTTTTTACCTTATCGGTCTACTGATATCGGTTATCGTACTGGCTTCTCTGTACGGGTATGTTGCCGTTCAGACCTTGCATGACAAGGAATATGATCGACTGGTTAACGATAACCGGCTTAATTCACTCCATATAGCACGTTCTGCATACCAGGCCTCGCTAGGTGATCCGGGGGCTTTTGACGTTCTACAGAAAAACAAGGAGCGCTTTGATAAAGCCCTCGATACTCTCATCAACGGTGAGACAAGCTCTGGCTTGCCACCGTCACCGGCTAGTGTCAAAGAGGAACTCACTGCGGTAGAAGATGAGTGGCAACAGTTTAGAGATAAGATCGATACTATTCTCTCCTTCAGGGAAAGTATGCTGTCGATGCGTCAGGCCACGCAGAATATTGAAGATATCACGCCCGGATTGATCGCGATTTCTGATGAAGTTGTTGCCGATCTGATCAGTAACCGAGCCAATCAATATCAAATTTATATTGCGACCCGGCAGTTGATGTTGGGTGAACGTATCGCTCACAACGTTGACAAGGTTCTCACCGGCGGCTCGGAATCTGCCATCGCCGCTGACAGATTTGGTCGCGATGCGGCGCTTTTCAACAGAATCCTGAATGGAATGCTCAATGGTAATTCCAAAATTAATCGTGTGTCAGATCCAGAAACACGTGAAAAGATCCGTCAGGTATCTGAACGATTCAGCCTGTTAAGTACTAATGTGGGTGCCATCCTCGAGCGTTCTCCCGAAGTGTTTCAAGTAAAAGACGCGACCAATGACATTATCGAGGATCGTGAAGACGGGCACTTGAATGTAATCGAACAACGACTGGCAAATTTATCTTCGGCTTATGACAAGCTGGGTGAAGAATTGCAGCTTATGTCGAATATCGCAGATGGCTTCGGTGTAATTGCATTTGTGCTATTGATACTGTCCGGCCTGCGATTGCGTAAGGATGGCCAAATCAGACTCGAAGCTGCAGAACAACAAAGAAAACTGCTTGAGGAACAAAACAACCGAAATCAGATGGCAATCCTGCGTTTGCTTGATGAACTCGGTGACCTAGCTGACGGTGACCTCTCTGTTCATGCCACGGTGACTGAGGACATAACAGGCGCTATCGCCGACTCCATCAACTACGCAATTGATGCGATGCGTAATGTGGTCACCGCAATTAACGATACTACAGGCCTGGTATCGACCGCGGCGGATGAGGCACAGAGCAAGGTTCGTATCATGGCTGCAAGAAGTAGCGAGGAAGCGCAAAACATCAGCGCAGCGAGCCAGGACATATATATCATGGCAAACACCATAGATGATATGTCACGTGATGCCGCCAGTCTCGCTGACGAAGCCCAGAAATCGGTTGGCTACGCTGTGGCAGGAGCTGAAACAGTACAGCGTACTATTGATGGCATGGATAGTATCCGTGAACATATTCAAGATACAGCCAAGCGTATTAAACGTCTTGGTGAAAGCTCACAGCAAATCGGTGACATCATAGAATTGATTGATGATATCGCGGAACAGACGAATATCCTGGCTTTGAATGCATCCATTCAATCTGCTATGGCTGGTGAGGCAGGTCGAGGTTTCTCCATTGTAGCAGATGAAGTTCAGCAACTTGCAGAACGAGCATCCAATTCAACCAAGCAAATTGAAGGCCTGATTAAGTCCATTCAAACGGAAACAAATGAGGCGATCGCTTCAATGGAGCAAAGCACGCAGGGTGTTGTCTCGGGTGCTCAACTCGCGCAGGAAGCGGGTGAAGCGCTTCTTCAGATCGAGTCTGTATCGAAGTCACTTGCCGAGTTGATTCAGAATATTTCCAGCACATCGCATCACTATGTTGAAGAGGCTGAAAATATTCGTGAAAACATGAAGCATATCAGTGAAAGTGCGACGGAAAACTCGCAGGAAATCAATGCGACAGCAGAAACCATTGGTAATCTTTCCTCACTATCTACCGAACTCAAGAAGTCGGTGTCCGGGTTTAAGTTACCGAGTTGAGCACTGATGAATGCAGCCTGAACTAAACAGGACAATACGTGAACATATACATCGAGAGATCGACGCGTCTCTTCGAGATGCCAGATTTTCGTTGGAATCCTATCTGGATGAAAATAGCGAGGGCACCGAGCTCGCTGACAGTGTTTCCCTAATAGAGCAGGTCGATGGTGCAATATCGATACTGGGAAACGCTAGCCTATCTCTCTTGAGTGATTCACTCCTTCAATTAGCAAATAACCTAAAAGCTGGTGAAATTGAATACCCGGAGCTCGCGTTGGAGCTTCTACTCAAGGGTATGAGTGTCATACCAAATTATTTATATCTGCTCGATTCAGGAATAAAAGAAGACAAGAATTTTTTTGTTCCTTTGGTAAATGACATCAATCATTTACTGGGTAAACAATATATAATCGAATCGATTCATGATGTTGACGAGAAATTGCCGTCCGGACTGCAGTTTACACATGAATCTATGAGTGTCGATGATTCTGTTCGAGAGTACTTTTCGACTAGAAGGCCTGAATTTCTAAAAGCCCTTTTGCGCTTATATAACTCAAGCGACCTATCTGAGCAGGATTGTGAACCGGTTATTCGCTTGCTTGATGATTTTTCGAGTAAGACAAGTGGAACACCACTTGGCGAATATTTCACAATAGCCAGTCATATCATCAAAAGCCTTAAATCCCAGGAAGACGGTTCTATACGATCATCCAAAATATTGCTGGGAAGGGTTGATAAGCTCATCAAGTATGTCATTTCAGGTGACTTTGATGCCATAGAGGATGAGCTAAAAGACTTGTCTCGGGGCCTGGTACATAAAATTGCAACAATCACTTCCGATGATAGCGAGCTAAATGACTTTCGTAATAAGTATAAGCTCACCGAAGTCATTCCTCAGGAAGGGAGTCGTTTGCAATTGTATCGTGACTTCGTGAATGGTCCGAATACTGAGTCTTATGAAACAGTTGCTCACACTGTGCACAGTGAAATTGAATCGATTCGTGAATCGGTAGAACTCTATCTTGTAGAGAAAGATGTCTCCAGGGTAAAAGAAATTGTTACGCCCCTACATGGACTTGCCAATGTTGTTACTATTCTCGGTTTTCCGGAGAAAGGTGCAGAATTGCTGCAGTTGTCACAATCTGTCGATACAGGGACGGACGACAATGGAGAGGTAGCCCCCGAGCTGTTAGACGATATTGCAATACAAGTTGTTGATCTTGAGAGGTATATATCGCAACTGGCTTATCTGCGTATCGTTAATTCAGATGAGCTATACGATCAAATCGAACACCACGAAACAATACAGCTTTATGATCAGCTTGCAAAGATAGTTACGGACACTATAAGTAAAATTTCATCTCAGTTACTTGAGCTAAAAAAAACCAAGGTCTTGACCGATCAAGTTGATTCGATCATAGAACAACTCATTGAGCTTCGTGGATTATATAAATTTTTCTTCTCGCATAAATTTGATCATGTTTTCTCTACCTGTATTGAATACATATCAGATAAGCGAAATAAAGATGTCAAGCTGGACGATTTCAAGGACTTTGCCGGTTTTCTGGCAGATCTTGAATTGCTACTACACTCTTTTGTGCAACACTTCGAGCTGGATGAGTCTGTTAGTGAAAAAGTGACGCAAGATGCCGAGGTTCTGTCAATTAGCTTAATGGGGCTTGAGTTACCACCTTCTGAACTTATTGGAGAAAACGAGGCATATTCAGAGTTTGTCGGAGAATTGGCTGAAAGTACATCCGAATCTGAGACAAGCGCTGAATTACAACAAAGCGAAAGTAGTTCTGTTGAAGAGGGTGAACCGGAGCCCTTTACCGATGAAGAGTTCGATACCTTACTTGCGGCACTCGATGACTCAGAAAAAGACTCGGGCGCGACAGATGCATCTCTGGATACGAGCCAGTATTTTGTCGACGAAGTGACCAATGCAACTTCTGTGATTAAGCATATATTGCCTGGCTGGTTGGAAAATATTGCAGATAATGAGTTGTTGCGTGAAATTAAGCAGTCTTTCGGTGAAATAAGAAGTGCTGCTAAATTGTCAGGTATCGATAATATCGTCGATCTGACACGTGCTATAGATACATTGCTTGAAGGCATACAACAACAAAAAATACCTTACTCGCTTGCAATAGGCGATATTGTCTCTGAATCTAACTCCTTAATCCTGGACTTCGCGCATGCCTACCAGAACGGCATGGGGGATTCTTTTGCCGAATCGATCAGTGAATTAATAGAGACGGTACACTCTATAGCCGAGATAAATATAGTCGAGCGTGATTCGCGAGCTAATGGAGATGTCGTACAGAAAGAAGCACTTCAACATGCGCTTCAACCTGAATTATATGAGATATACGAAAAAGAAACACTGGCTCATCTTTCCAGTATCGAAAAATTGATAGACCACTGTCTGTTAAACCAGGAAAAGTGTTTCATAACCGATGACTTGATACGCGCCTTACACACAATGCATGGCAGTTCACATATGGCGGATGTCCATGATGTTGCAGATGTAACTGGCCTGTTTGAAGAGAAATTTATAGAACTTCAGAATCTTGGTTATAACTTAAGTGATAACTCAATCAAGTTGTTGCAGGACTTTGATGCGTCAGTAAGACAAATGTTACCACAATTATTAGAAGATGGCGCAAAGCTCCCAGAGAAGGAAAGCCTCAACCAGAGACTGGAAGCACTGCTTTCCGAAGAAGAGGCAAGTAATGCCACTTTTGATGATGTGTATTTTTCTTTCGATAAGCCGGACGAACTGTCAGAAATCTTCCTTGAAGAGGCAGAGGAAATTCTCGCGAGACTTGATTCAACACTAGCACAGTGGAATAAGTCTCTGGAGGACCGGAATTCAATTCATGACATCGAGCGTTCCCTACATACTCTTAAGGGCGGCGCAAGAATGGCATCCCTTACAGTTCTAGCAGACATAAGTCACGCAGTAGAAAGTAAACTGAAAGAATACCTGGATGATGGGGAGGGAGAGCCGACCGAGTTAAACAGGGTGGTTCAAAAATCACAGGAACAGTTGATACGGATTGTATCCGCGATCAAGGAAGGTAGTGGCCTAAATGTTGACGGTAACCTACTCAAAGAGTTGGGGTTATATCCGACTGAAGAGGCAGGGCAATCCTCAAATGATGCAGACGCGGATGTTCAGCGTTCAGAAAGTCTGGATATGGATCTAGACCTTGATATCGAACTCGATGAGCAGGAGCTGGGTGCTGAACTCGAACTGGATGGTGAGATAGAACTGGATGGCGAGCTGGATCTGGCCGATGAACTAGAACTGGACGATGAGCTTGAGCTCGATGGCGAGATTACAATCGATGAAGCTGATGGTGAAAATATCGTTACAGCGTCGAATGTAAATGAAGAGATACTCGATACATCGGTT
>JABURT010000090.1 GCA_014762495.1 Gammaproteobacteria bacterium
TTTTTTTTTTTTTTTTAATTGGTCGTCAGCCTCCGGGAGCGACACTTCTCTATTCGTCGGCAGCGTTCGATTTGTATAAGAGACAGTCTAAGTACTGATCTGTAATTTCGATTGATTCACGTAGTGAGATAATTCGCGTTGCAGCGACAGGATCATCAGCTGGTGACAATACGCGCTTACCCGTCGCGAGCTGGTTTCCCGTTTTGCTCAACTTGACCTGTTGGTCGAGCATCGAATTAAGGTTGTTCAGCTGAAACTGACGAGTAGAAATACGCATAATTAACTCCTGACCGCAGCAATGAGCTCATCGAATGTACTATTTGCTGCAGAAATAACTTGGGCAGCAGCCTGATAGGCTTGCTGAAACCTCAGCATATCTGAAGCTTCTTCGTCCAGGTTCACACCTGACACCTCTTCCCGAGCGTTTCGTGCCTGTCGCAACAGAGTCTGTTGTGCATTGTTAGCGATGTCCGCCTGATGAGCATGTGTGCCCACAGACGTTACCATCGATCCGTATGCATCCAGATATGAAGCCGTACCATTCAACATGGTTGATGTCGTTTGCAGACTTGACAGTGCAAGTCCATTGTTATTGTCACTTACACCATTCAAATTGTAACTAATATCGAAGCGATCATTTAGCCCCGGGTTCCCGGTAATATTGATCTCATAGCCAAATCCCAGGGCATTGTCTGCTACCACATCAAGTCCTGTTGCGGGATTATAAACGGCATTAGTTACCAGGTTCGGGCCAGGTGGATTCACCTGCAGCACATCGTATTCATTTGGGTTAACCGCATCGAATACAACGGCGATTTCCGGCGTCAAAGTGAGAGCAGTCGTCGTGAATTCGGCACCGGTAGTATCAGTCACTGTGACACTATTGACCTTCCCTGTACCGATGTTATTCAAGTCTGCAGATGCCGCAACCGGACTAGCGACCGCGATCTTCGCTGTATCATCAATCACGGCATCGATAGTACGCGCGCCGGGTCGAGTCGGACGAATAAGAAAGCTGTCCCCGGCAACCGGTGCACCACCGGCATTATCAATAATGAATCCATCTGCAGACGTGTAGGGCAGAGCACCGGGGGCAAAGGTTGCCTCCACAGTGTTATCACTCAAACGCGTCAGTGTATAGTTGGCGCCATCGTAGCTGAGGCGATAGTCGCTATCGGTCAGTAGATTTGTGTCACTGATAGTTGCGGTTATATTTGCCGCACCGGTATTATTCACACTCGGCAGAACTTCAGGTGTGCCGACAGAGAAAAAGTCTCCACCCAGTTCTGAGTTCAGATCCATGCCAAGACGATGCTGGGCATTGTAGGTATCTTCCATGGCGAAGGCGATGCGGCCCAGAGAATTTTGTATGGGGTCCAGTAACTCATCCCTGATATTCAATAGCGCGCCAAGCTTACCGCCGCTGATCAGCGTACTGATATTGATCTGATTGGCGCCAATCGTGTACCCAACTTCCACTTCGCTGCTGTCATATACATTGGGTTCGATAGTCAGTGCATTTGATTTAAAGTCGGTAACGATTCCCTGGCCATTTCCAATGTAGACATTCAGGCTGCCATTGCTTTGTTCAACCGTTTGTACGTTTACATACTCGGCGAGTTCGACCAGGGCCTGATCACGTCGATCCAGCAAGTCATTGGGTAAGATCCCGTTTGCACGACCGGGGGAGCCCGCAATCGCTTCATTAAGCGAAGCCAATTCTTCGGCGATACTGTTTATCTCGGGGATGACATTACGCAGCTCAAGGTTAATGTTCTCCCTCAAGTCTTGCATTCGGTCATTAATAATATGAAAGCGGCTGACCAGGGCCTCACCTTCCGTGAGCATGACCTGACGAGCCGGTACCGATGTCGGATCATCGGTGACACCCTGGTTTGCCTCAAAAAAGCTCTGCACGGCCGGCGTCAGGCCGGCATTGACATCGGCGAGCAGGTTGTCTAATTGGGACGCGTAGTCCAGATCGACAGAATGATACTCGCCAGAGGAGACGTTAACCTGGAGCTGGTTCTGCAGAAAGCTGTCATAAAGACGACGCGTATCGACCACGTTGGAACCGTTCCCGATATAACCGGCGCCACTATAAGAGGGTTCTCGGCTATTAATAATAGCCCGCTGACGGGAATAACCGTCTGTGTTCACATTGCTAACGTTATGACTGACAACGGCCAGTGAGCGCTGGGATGACAGGAGTCCTGAGATCCCGACGTTAAGCGGATTACCGGTTACTGCCATAACAATGTCCTCTGCTTGCGTTGCGGTGCTTGCTATTCATGCAATTAGCCGTCCTTACTGGTTAGCGGCCCTGAACGGGAAAGCTTGAGTCCACCGAAGGCCTCGGCCATGGAGGAGCTTTGCAGGACCCGTGTGATCTTGTCCGCGTAAGCGGGGTCCGTAGCATATCCGGCACCCTGCAGGGCCTCGGCGAATGCGGTATCGTCGTTAACCTGGGCGATGGCGTCACCATAGCGCGGATTCGACTTCAGAAATTCAACATAATCTTCGAAACTGTCGGCGTATCCATCGTAGGCCCGGAAGGTGGCATTTTCCTTAATGAAGCGGCCATCAATGTATTCAAGCGTGCCCATTTCCAGGGTTTTGCCCGACCAGCCGCCATTGGCCTTGATATTGAAC
The DNA here is from genome assembly GCA_014762495.1 of Gammaproteobacteria bacterium. GTDB lineage: Bacteria > Pseudomonadota > Gammaproteobacteria > Thiohalospirales > Thiohalospiraceae > JABURT01. The sequence goes on from JABURT010000090.1 coordinate 2,653, forward strand.
AGGTTATAACTGCTTTTGCCATCACTATCGCGACTGACATGCTGACCCCAGCCGGTTTCCAGTGCCGCCTGGGCCAGGATCACCTGCGGGCTGACACCCAGTTGTGCCGCCGCCTTCTCGGCGTGGGGACGCAGGGTTTCGATGAAGTGGCTGGGCGATTCAAATTCATGCACGCCCTTGCCTGAGACATTTAGCGATATCTGCTCATCTTTCGCCCGTGTATCGTTCGAGGCCGGGACAGAGGGTGTCGGGCCAAGATAACGTCGAATTCCACTCAGCGATTCCTGAGCCGGTGCTTTCTCCTGGCCGACCGGCGCCGTCTGCACGGTGTCCTTGAACTGCTGGATTAACAGATCACCGATCCCGGTCTGGCCGGTTTCGGCCATGTTCAGGGCCAGTTGCTGATCGAACATGCTCTGATAGAGATCCATGTTATTGCTGTCGAACAGGGGGTCGCCAAAACTGGCATTGCGGGCGTTCTTGAGCATCATCTGGATGAAGAGCGCCTCGAACTGCTTGGCCGCCTGGTTCAAGGCCTCGCCCTGATCGCGTCGCGACAGGCTGCGCAGCCGGTTCAGGCTGTGCAGGTCGACGGCGAGGTCGGATTGGGCGGAAGAGGATCCCAGCATCGCGTTCTACTCCGGAGCCTAAATGACCATCAGCTCGGCGCGCAGGGCACCGGCTGTCTTGAGGGCCTCGAGTATGGCGACCAGGTCACCCGGGGCGGCGCCGACCTGGTTGACGGCTCGCACAATGGTTTCCAGATTGACGCCCGGCTCGAACAGGAACATGCGGTTGTCGCCCTGTTCGATCTGGATATCAGTGCCCTGCGTGACCGCGGTCTGTCCACCTGCCAGCGGGGTATCGGGCTGATTCACCTCGGTCTCCGGCTTGATGGTGACGGTCAGACTGCCGTGGGAGACGGCGGCGGAGAGCACGCGCACATTGCGGCCGATGACAACGGTACCGGTGCGCGAGTTGACGACGATGCGGGCGGGGCCCTCATCGGGCGTCATGGTCAGGTTTTCCAGCATGGAAACGAAGGTCACGCGCTGCGACGGATTCAGGGGTGCGTTGACCTGGATGGAGCTGGCGTCCACGGCACGCGCGGTGCCAATGCCCATGGTGTCGTTAATGGTCTTGGCCAGACGGTGCGCGGTGGTGAAATCGGGGGTATGCAGATTAAAGATAAGGCTGGTGGCATCACCGAACTTGGTCGGTACGGGGCGCTCCACGGTGGCGCCGTTGGGAATGCGGCCGGCACTGGGAACATTGACGGTGACACGGGAGCCATCCGCGCCCTGCACACCCAGACCACCGACCACCATGCTGCCCTGGGCCACCGCGTAGACATTGCCATCAAGGGCCTTGAGCGGTGTCATCAACAGGGTACCGCCGCGAAGACTCTTGGCATTACCAATGGAGGAGACGGTGACGTCAATGGTATGGCCCGGCTTTGAGAACGCCGGCAGATCGGCATGTACAATGACCGCAGCGACGTTTTTCAGCTGCAGGTTCTGACCGGCCGGCATGGTAATGCCGAACTGGTTGAGCATGGACTTCATGCTCTGCACGGTAAAGGGGGTCTGCGTGGTCTGGTCGCCCGAGCCGTCGAGACCGACAACCAGGCCGTAGCCCACCAGTTGGTTGCTGCGGACACCGGCAACGGAGGCAATATCTTTCACCCTCTCGGCCCAGGCGGCATTCGGCAGCAGCAGAACTAATATTAGTAATTTCAATAACTTATTCATTTTCGTGTTCCGTCATTCAGCCCTGTTGGTGTTTCTCAACAATGTAGTTGCAATGACTGTGCCACTTAAGAATAAGCTTTTAATTCAAGCACTTGGGATTTTCTAACGCGCGCCCGGCAAGGACTTGCCGCTTGTTGGGTAAGATCGCTTAGCGGGCCTGCTGGCCCATCAGGAACTCGGCCCAGAGAAAGTCTCGTTCGGAGTTAATGTCGATGAACTCGCTCTCGGTGATATAGACCGGTACGAAATTATTCAAATTGATGATGAGCCCGTTCTCGTTTTCCGGGTGCATCAGATAGTCGGTTCGGCTCATGAGAATATTGTCGTTCAAGGTATAGAAATCGGGCAGGTCCTGTCTTCGTTCCGGCCGATTCTCCATTTCCACGTAGGGCTTGAGCAGTTCATCGCTATGCGGCTCGAACATATAATAAGGATGTTCTGTGATCTCACGGACCGAAATCACCGAATCGGTGTTGGGATTGGAGTTCATGACCTTGATGGCCTCGTCGATTCGCTCACTGCGACGAAATGGCGAGGTAGGCTGAAGATACATCACCGCATCGGGGCGCCAGTTCTCTTCCTGGTCGAAGAACTCAATGGCATGGCGAATCACACTAATGGCCTTGGCATCCACCGACGCGAATTCCGCGGGCCGCAAGAATGGCACCTCGGCACCATAGCGTCTACCGATCTCTGAATATTCATCGGAATCGGTGGAAAGAATGACACGACTGAGGCCGCTGCGTTTTGCGGCCTCAATGGTATAGGACATCAAGGGTTGTCCGGCCAGGTCACGGACATTTTTGTGTTTTACGCCCGTGGAACCACTACGGGCGGGAACGATTCCTAGTATTTCCATTTAATACTTTGCCAATGGACAACGTGCACAGGTCGGGATTTCATTAATTCTGCCAGATGCGTGCAGCTCACGCATCTCCGTGTACTTTTCATTCTTCCAGATCTCGGAGGCGGTATTTTCGTTGACATTACCCATAACCAGTTCACGACTGGCATCGAGGCAGCAAGGGGTGACCACTCCATCGGGATGGACGAACATGCGTTGCCATAACTGTGGGCAACAGAAACTCTTCTTGTCCTGTTTGAATTGAACCACGTTGCGATCTGACTTCTGAATTCCGTGATCCATATAATCGACATAGGCAACGGCATCGACGATTGGGTCGAACAGGGCCTTGAAATCTTCCCACTGGTCCTCGGTGTCTTTCATCAACACCATGGAAATACGGGTAAAGGGTTTGATGGAACCCATCTCCTCACGAATTTCGTGGAAGCGTTTGATGTTGTTCAATACCTTGTCGTAATCGGCACCGATTCGGATTTCGTTGTAACGTTCGCGGTAGGGTGAATCGAAGGAGAAAAAGAGCTTGTCCACTCCGCTCTCGATCAGCTTACGGGCATTTTTTTCGGTCAGCGCGGTGGCATTGGTATTGAACATCACATCGACCACACCGGCGTCCTTGGCATACTTGATCATGTCGAACAATTGCTTGTTCATCATGGGCTCGCCCAGGTAATTGTATTTAACCGAGCAAAGACCGTTCTTCACTCCTTCATCAATAAGTGTTTTGTACTTGTCGAAATCGAATTTGCCGACATCCCAGAACACACCCTGTTCCACCATCTCGGTACGCGGGCACATGGTGCAGAGCAGGTTGCAGTGACTGGTGGCCTCGATATCAAGGTGAATGGGAAAATCGCCCACTTCGTGATTGACGGGATTCTGTTCCCACTTGCGGCGATAGTCCCAGTACGCTTCCGGCAGGGTAGATTCCCAGCGACGCATCTTCTCTGTGGGATCAACATGGTAGTTGTGATCAATCGGTGTATCGACGTCGAAGTCTGCTTTCATCTGCGTACTCATGACTGTTGCCTCACCCCGTGGGATTTGTTGCTTGGACACCGTAAATATCGTCCTTGATGGACTTTACTTGAGCCAGATTCTCGCGGTAATAGGCGTCTATGGCCTGCTTGGTTTGCGCATCCAAATCCCGTTGTATGATGTGGGAATTGAGTTGTGCCAGCTCGGTGTCACGACGCAGCATTCTCAACACATCCAGCAGGTCGGGAATCTCATCGGTTCCGAACTCATTATACAGAGAACTGAACAACTCATAATCGGCCATTTCGTCCAGGGTCAGCCGAAAATCACCCCCGAACTCCGGCGCCGCCTTCATCTCCAACACATTGAAGATTTCCGGTCGATTGATCAAATAGCCCCAGATCTCGGTATCGATCACCTGCTTGACCCGGCACACCGTTTCCAGGGCCTTGACCTTTATTGCATACAGATTGGTCCCCAGAGGCAGTCCTGTGGTGTAGATAAAATCGATTTCGGGTTCCCATCGAATACGGTCGGCCAGCAGGTTGGCATGGTAGATCGAAAATAGAGGGTTGTCCGCGGTAATGCCGAGAATGTAATCAAATCCGAACAAATTGGCGGCATCCAGCAGTCGGGCCAACACGTCATCCGGATCGCCTGCAAAATAATAGATGTCGTTTTCTGTGGCCTTGCGTATCAATGGAAGGTCCTGGTTGGCAGTGGAGGTACACAGGACGACATCCTCGCACTCGAGCACCTGTTTCGCTCGATCCATCACACGTTCGACCACGCTGCGGCCATTGAGTGGCAGCATCAATTTCATCGGCAGGCGACTGGACTTGAGGCGGGCCGTGATCAGAAATCCGATTTTCACTGTTCGACTCTCTCTAGGTCACCTTTGCCGATGACATCACCCGGTGCGAGCTCACGTTGGTAGACGAAGTCCCGGCTCAGCAATTCGAACACCTCGATCTGTGATAGGTCTGTCTCCGTCCCGCAGCGCTTAAAGGCAATATCCGAACGCTTGAAACGATCGCCCTGCTTCACGTTTCTTACAAGCATGGCCGCTTTCTTCATGGGGCCATAATGACCGTAGGCCTTTTCCGGCTCACTCATTTCGAGAGCCCCATCGCCCTGGCATTGTTTCAGTATCTGCAGTTTTGCATGCAGCTCCTTGCACTGCTCAACCGAGATGGCGGCCTGCCAATCGATACGATCTTCGCCGTAATGCGTGGTGACGTGCTTTTCCAGGTAGTCCATACCAAGCGCCGTGCCAAGCAGGCTAACCAGTTGATTGTCGGTATGATCCCATGCGGTATGATCGGCATATCCGAACCGAAACTCAGGATACATGGACATAATTCGACGTATCTTGTTGAAGTTGATGTCGGCGTAATTGGTCGGATAGCTCTGGAAGCCAAACATCAACACCACTCGATCATGCTGAAGATAGTTGATGGCATGATCGATCTCATACATCGATGAACCACCTACACCGAGGACCAGGTCGGTCTGATTGTCGATATTCTGTTTAACCGCATCAAGCAGATCCAGATCATTCAGGCAAACCGCATGCACCTCCATCAGCTCGGCGTGTGCCTGGACGGCAAGCTCCGCCGCCCGTGCATCATTAACCAGGCTCATGAGTTTCTTGTCGTGTGTCCGTACGACCTGTACCAGCTCATTCCATTGTCCCTCATCGAAGGTCATTCCTTTGAGAGTCTCGTACAAGGGATGTGAGTTCGACATATACTCATCGAAATCGAGTGTGATATGCATCTTGATAATATCGGCACAGGCAGACTGGCTCAGCTTAGTCACCAGCTCTTTCATGAAGTCAAAATCGCCCTGGTGGTGCCAGGCCGTTTCGGCAATTAACTGTATATCTTGTTTTCCAGGCATTATAGAAACAACTCTTGATAGTCCATGTGCGCGCTTTCGAAATCTTCCATACGACCAATATCCAACCAGTACTCACGGATCGGAAAGACTGCCGCATGACTCCCCTTCTCAATCATGCCTTCAACCAGTTCTGTCATATCGTAGAATTTGTCATTGGGTATGTGATCCAGTACATCAGGGTCCAGTACGTAGATCCCCGCGTTAACGAAAAAGCTTTGTGTCGGCTTTTCATGGATATTGGTCAATTTGTGGCCGTCGATCTCCACGACCCCATACGGAACGGTCTGCTCATAGGTACGCACACACATCGTTGCAACGGCATCGTGTTCGTCATGAAAGTCCAGCAGGTGATTGAAATTGAGCTTGGTCAGGAGATCGCCATTCATGACAAAGAACGGTTTCTCGGGCGTATCGGGCAACAGGCTGAGTGCGCCCGCGGTACCCATGCGCTTGTCCTCTTCCAGGTAGCGAATATTAACTCCCCACTTACCACCGTCACCAAAGTAATCCTTGACCATATCGCCCTTGTAATTAATGGCGAAGTAAAAATTATAAAACCCATTTTCGATAAACTGTTCCAGTATGGTTTCAAGCAGGGGTTTGCCACCGATCTGCAACAGGGGTTTTGGACAATCATTTGTTAGCGGACGCAACCTGGTCCCCAGTCCACCGGCCATGAGTATGACCCAGTTGTCGTAGCGTTTGCGTTTGATGAGTTCGTGCAGCGTTTCGACACCCACCACCTGGCCCTGGCTGTCTATTACCGGAACGATGATGTGATGTCCCTGCTCCATCATGCTGATGATGTGTTCGCGGGAATCTTCCAGGCGTGCTGTTTTGGGTTGTCTGTTCATGATCTCGGAGACCGGCGTCTCCAGATTTGAATGGCGTAGGATACCGCGCCGAATATCACCGTCCGTCACGGTTCCAAGCAACAGATTGTTTTCATCGACCACAAGACTGATTCGCAGTGACTCTCGATCGATGGTCTCCATGGCCTGTTGTATGGTTGCCGTCGGTGGTATTAGAACTTTTCGCCAGTCATACATAATCAACCTACCTCTATGGTTTTTGCCGCCGACGCCATACGTACCGTACTGTTATCGTCAACATCCCTGACCACGATGGCACCGGCACCGATCACCGCCTGACTGCCAATTCGAACACCCTGGATCACCGTCGCCCCCACACCAATATGGGTTTGCTCAGCGACATGGACCGCTCCGCTCAGGCAGCTGCGGGGGGCAAGGTGGCAATGCCTGCCAATGTCACAGTCATGATCCACTAATGCTCCGCTGTTGATAATGGTATTCTCGCCCAGCCTGACCCCGGCCTGAATGACCACCCCCGCCATTACCTGTACACCCTCATCCAGTATCGCGTGTTCGGATACCGTTGCCGCGGGATGCACGACGGTGGCAAAACGATATCCCATTTGTTTATAGCGTAAGAACAACTCTGATCTCACACCCTTATCACCGGGCATGGAACCGATTCCATTCACAAGCCAGGTGTTCTGTGGATCATAGTCTTTGATCACGTCATCACCACCGAGCACGTCTAGTCCCAGCGGACCATTTCCTGTCCCTGCCGATAGACCAGGGTCCACCACACCAAGGAGATTCGCCCTCAATGTCTGTAGGGCATCGATCAAGACCTTGGCATGCCCACCACCACCGATAAGCAGCAGGCCCATATCGCCATTTAATGTTTCAGTATTCCAGTTGTTCATCCTGGACATAATCCCTGTTCGCGATGGTGCCGAGCATCTCCCAGTAAGCAAAGGGCGAGATACCATCTCCCGGCCGCTTGATGGACAGATTGTGTTCCGTCCAGGTCTCACCGGCCTTGACCGGGACAGCGGCCACCAGGCTCTTGCGTGCAACCTTTAGATTCGCCAGTTCACTGTCATGGGGGAGCTTCATTCCATCGCCAATGGCCAGTTCCACTTGCCGTATGCCTTCGATCATGGACCTCAACTCGTCGACCTCGAGAGATGCCTTGTGGTCAGGGCCCTGCATCTCTCTGTCCAGCGTGAAATGCTTTTCGATGATCGAGGCGCCTCGGGCCACCGCCGCGATGGCAACGGCGATCCCTACGGTGTGATCGGAAAACCCGGTACGTACACCGAATGCCTGGTGCATGGTATCCATGGCCATGAGGTTGGCCGACTCGACTGGCGCCGGATATTCCGTGGTGCATTGCAATACCGACACCCGCTGGCGAATCAACTCCCGCCCGGTTGGGCTGGCCAGGCTATGTAAAAGATCTTCCCTGGTGGGTGATCCCTTCACGTTCTGATAGCCATAGGCCAACACCGCCAGCGCCTGCTCAAGCTCAGCAAGATGGGCCATGCCGGTAGAGATGATCACATCGACGCCTTTGCGCGCACTTGCCAGTAGCAGCGGTGCATGGGTTAGATCACCAGAGGATAATTTAATACGTGTAAGCCCGAGCTCGTCGACCAGAAAGTCGAGACTGTCGATGTCGAAAGGCGTGGAAAGAAACTCGATCCCCCGTTCCTGGCAATAGTTTTGCAGCTCACGATATTCATCGCGCTTGAGCTCCAGCGTCTTCAGCATTTGATACTGGCTCTGTTCGGCGCCGATATTGCGGATCTGGTACTGTGCCTGCTCAGCCGTGGCGGTCACCAGCGTTTCCGCGCGAAAGGTCTGAAATTTCACCGCATCGGCACCGGCGGACACGGCAGCATCAACCAGGCGTCGTGCGATCGCCAGGTCGCCGTTATGATTCACTCCTGCCTCTGCGATGATATGGGTGTGCATACAATCTTGCCCTTTTTCGGTACTGCATATTAGCGGACGCTGGCTGCAGAAATTTACCTTATCGAATGGGGGAGATCATAGAATCCATTCTTGATCGGTATGTTGTCAGGGAGCTTGCGGAGAATGTCTACAATGCGAGTGGCAGTCTCACCCTCACCGTAGGGATGTTTCATCTGCTTGAGAGAGGACAGGAAATCTTCGGACAAGGCCCGTTTAATCGCATGCACGATCTGTTCACGGTTTTCGCCGCAATCAACGACCGAATCCGCACGCAGGCGCCCCGCCTGTCGTCGGCCCACATTGACCGTCGGACGGGAAAAATACGGCACCTCAATGATGCCACTGGAAGAGTTGCCCAGTACCAGGTCAACATGGGGCAACACGCTGTAATAGCGGCGTCGACCCAGATTCGGCACCACCGTCACGCGCTCGCTTCGGTCTGCGACATAGGCCTCGATTTGCCGGATCAGCTTGCGACCGCCGGCATCGGCATTGGGATAGGTGATGAGCAGATTTAATTGCGGAAAGGCATCGATGGCCGCAAGCACTTCTGCCATCGCCTCGGTCGGGTCCTCGGACTCACGTGTCACCGGGTGGTAGGTCAGCAGGACCAGTGGCTGCTCCAAATCGATGCCCAGGTCCTGTTCCAGCTCAGGTTTCGACATCAGCTGCGTACGACGGATGGCATCCAGTCCCGGTGCACCGACATTGTGAACCGACTCGGGCCTCTCGCCCATCTGTATCACTCGCCGAGCGTAGGCCTCGGCGGCAACAAAATGCAGACTGGCAAACTTGGTAATGGCGTGGCGAATGGCATCGTCCACCGCGCCCTCGGTGACCTCGCCGCCATGATATGGGCAATGGGGATATTGGCCAGGACGGCGGCCTGGGTCGCCGCCAGGATCTCAAAACGATCCCCGAGCACCACCAGCAGGTCCGGCTTAAGCGATTCAAAGGCATCGGCAAAACCGATACAACCGAGCCCCACCGACTTGGTCACCGACACGGGACTATCCCCCGCCAACAACATTTCCACCTTGGCATCGATTTGAAAACCGTCCGCTTCGATATCGCGAAGGCTTGAACCGAATTCTTCGCTCAGGTGCATGCCGGTGACCAGCAACTGGAGCTGCAGATCCGGGGCGGCATTGATCTCCCTGAGTATCCAGTACAGCAGTCCATATTCGGCGCGTGTGCCGGTGACAACCGCTATCCTGCGCATTATCCCCTGCCCCCTATACCTGCACTGCTGGGCAGGCTGATCAGATTTATGGCCAGTTGCGGGGCATGCGCCAGCGGCATGCATGGCGCCCCCTGATACATCGGTAGCTTGTTTTGCAAGGTCCAGACCGGACGCGCCAGAATATTCGCTTCGTGACAACCTTGCAGGATTTCATCGCGCTGATCGCTGTCGTCTATATCCAGTAAAAGGTTGTGCAACCAGTAGTTACTCTTTGAGTCTTCTGGCTCGGTGACAACTTTCACACCTGCGACCGGGTCAAGGGCCCGTTGATAGATCTCGGTGAGTTCGCGCCGGGCAAAAAGCAATTGTGGAAGTTGCATGAGCTGCGCGCAGCCCAGGGCCGCGTTGAGATTCGGCATGCGGTAATTGTAGCCCACCTCGTCATGATCAAAGCGCCAGGCATGGGCCAGCTTGGCCGTGGTGGTCAGGTGTTTGGCATGCCTGGCCAATTGCGCATCGTCGGTAATGATGGCGCCGCCGCCACCGGTGGTAATGATTTTGTTGCCGTTAAAACTCAATGCCCCGATCAAACCATGATGTCCGACATGCCTGCCCTTATAGAACGACCCGAGTGCCTCGGCGGCATCTTCCACCAGTTGCAAATGGTAGCGCTGACAGAGTTCCGTCAGGGCATCGAGATCGGCGGGATGACCAAAGGCATGCATCACAACCAGGGCACGGATGATTCGACCCGTCTGCTTGTTAATGCAATGACCATCCTTGATCACGGCGATGTCAGCCAGGTAATCGGCAAGCGAATCGGCATCGACACCAAAGCGTTGCCTGTCGCTGTCGACGAAGTGAGGCAGCGCGCCGCAATAGCTTACTGCATTGGTGGTGGCGACAAAGCTCAAGGCCGGCACCATGACCTCGTCGTCGGCCTCGACACCTGCGAGCATGAGAGAGATATGCAGGGCCGCCGTGCCGTTGACCGTCGCCACCGCGAAACTCGCCCCGGTGTACTGAGCGATATCCTGTTCAAATCGGTCCACATACTTGCCGACCGATGACACCCAACCGGTATCGATGCATTCCTTAACATATTCCCATTCATTGCCAGCGAAGCGAGGCTCGCTGAGGGGATAAGGACCTTTGTCTGCAGGCAGGACCGTTTGCAGGGCATCTAGAATCGCTTGAGCATGAATGGCCACGACGAGTCCCGCTACACGTTATAGATATCGGATTTGTACTTGTTCAGATTACCGCTGCCGGTAAACCACTTCACCGTCTCGGCGAGTCCTTGTGCGAAACCGTCGCGACCACCATAGACGGGAGACCAGCCTAATAATCGAGCGGCCTTTTCATTCGAGGCCCAGAGTCGATTGACCTCGCTCTTCTCCGGCCGGATACGCTGCTCGTCGGTGGTGATCGTGACATCGGCATTCATGACTTCGGCAATCAGTTCAACGGTCTCACCGATACTGACCTCAAAATTGCTGCCCAGATTGATCACCTCACCGCCAATGTCTTCCGCCTTGAGTGCGGCGATAAATCCGCGTGCGGTATCTTTGACGAAGTTAAAGTCCCGCGTCGGTGACAGTGCCCCAAGTTTGAGTTCACGTGCCCCGTTGGCGATCTGCGTAATTACCGTCGGGATCACCGCCCGCGCCGACTGCCTCGGACCATAGGTGTTAAAGGGACGAATGACGGTGACCGGGACCTCGAATGCATAGTAATAAGACAGGGCCATTTGATCGGCCGAGATCTTGCTCGCCGAATAGGGCGACTGCGGTTGCAGGGGATGCTCCTCGGTAATCGGCACAAACTGCGCCGTGCCATAGCATTCACTGGTGGAGGTATGTATGACCTTTTTGATACCCAGCTCGCGGGCCGCCTGTACGACATTTAGTGTGCCGGTGACATTGGTCTCTACATAACTGGTGGGAGCGCTATAGGAGTACGGAATGGCAATCAGGGCCGCCAGGTGAAGCACCGCATCACAGCCTTCCATGGCCATGCGAACAGAGAGCGGGTCGCGGACATCACCGGTAACCACTTCGATTTTCGATTGCACCTCGGGGGCCAGGTCTTCCAGCCAACCCCAGTTGTTAAAGGAGTTGTAGAGCACAAAGGCCTTGACCGAATAGCCTTCTTCGACCAGGGCCTCCACCAGGTGCGAGCCGATGAAGCCTTCCGACCCTGTGACCAGTATCTTGTCCGAAGGATTCATCGTCAGTTGATCCTAGAAGGGCCAGATCTTGTTGAAGAAGCGGCTCAGCCAGCCCTCGCGGTTGGCATCGGCCAGGGCACCACTACCACCGTAGATGATCTGCGCATTGGCGATCTTGGTGGACTGCACTGTATTTTCCGTGGTGATGTCTTCGGGACGAACAATTCCGGACAGGCGCACAAACTCATCGCCCTGGTTGAGCGAGAGGATCTTTTCCCCCCGTACCACGAGATAGCCGTTTGCCAGCACTTCCACCACACTAACGGTAATGCTGCCGGACAGGCTGTTACTCTGGGCGCTGGCACCTTCGCCTTCAAACTCGGAGGCTGACTCCATCGACAGGCTCAGATCGCCGGTGCCCCCACCCAGGATGGCAGGCTTGTTGAATCCGACTTCATTGCCAAGGATGGTGGGATTGGTCTTGTCCACGGAGTTGGTCTGCGAGGTCGAGGTGCTCGCATTCTTGGTGGCATTGGTGCTTTCCGACAGGCTCACGGTCAGAATATCGCCGACCCGGTAGGCCTTGCGGTCTGTATAGAAACTGCCACCTCCAGGCTGAAACAGACTGCCGGGATTGGTGTTGTTATAGCTCGCCGGGACCGGACGAGCGGGCGCGAAGGCCGGATCATGCTTGACCACCGGCGGCGTACTCGCGCAACCCGAGGCAATGACCAGCAGTGTTGTGATGAGGCTGATGCGTTTCATTCTACCCTCCCCCTACTTAGAGGTTCTGGCTGACATAGGCCAGCATCTGGTCGGCGGTGGAGATGGCCTTGGAATTCATTTCGTAGGCACGCTGGGTCTCGATCATGTTCACCAGTTCTTCCACTGCATTGACGTTGGAGCCTTCCACGGAGCCGGACTGTAGCAAGCCCAGGCCCTCGAGGCCTGCGTTGCCTACCGCCGGAGCACCACTGGCCACGGTCTCGATATAGAGATTCTGTCCGATGGCCTGAAGACCCGAGGGATTGATGAAGTCCGCCAGCTGGATATTGCCGAGCTGGTTGGGCTGGGCCTGACCGGGTACGGTGGCAGTCACTGTGCCATCGGTCCCGATATCCACACTGAGTGCGTTCTCGGGTACGGTGATGGCCGGCTGCAACAGGTAACCATTGGAGGTCACCAGTTGACCTTCGTTGTTGACCTGGAAGGCACCGTCTCGGGTGTAGCCGAGATTGCCGTCCGGCATCAGGATTTGGAAGAAGCCACGTCCGGAGATCATGATGTCGAGATTGTTGCCGGTCTGGACGGGCGCACCCTGGGTATGCAACTTTTGCGTTGCCACCGTGCGCACCCCTGTGCCTAATAACAGACCCGAGGGCAGGATGGTATCCTGGCTACTCTGCGATCCGGGTTGACGTACATTTTGATACAGCAAGTCTTCGAATACCGCGCGATCACGCTTGAAGCCATGTGTACCGACATTGGCCAGGTTATTGGAGACAACATTCAATCGCTGTTGTTGTGCATCCAGACCTGTCTTGGCGACCCATAATGCTGGATTCATAGTTCTGCTCTCTTTGTTTGCTTAGCCCTGTTATTCATTATTGCTATGTCATTCTGACGACACTGGTCGCCGATTCGGCGATCGTGTTTGCCGCTGACATTGCCTTGACCTGCATCTCGTAATTACGCTGCAGATCGATCATCCTCACCATGGCGTTGACGGCATTGACGTTGCTGCCCTCCAGCGCGCCGGAGACCAGCCGAATATTGGCATCCGCCACCTGCGGCTCACCGCTTTCATGACGGATGATGCCGTCCTTGCCCTTGATCAACTCCTGCTTGGGCGGGTCGACCAGTTTGACGCGGTCGATGATGACCATACCGACGGCGTTCTGACCGGCTGGGCGAATGGAGATGGTGCCGTCACCGGCAAACTCCACCTTCTCCGCCGGCGGAATGGCAATGGGACCGTCCTCGCCCAGGATGGCGTGTCCGGAGGCATTGACCAGCTGCCCGTTGGGCGTGATCTTGAGGTTGCCGGCCCGGGTAAGGGCCTCGCTACCATCCTCGGTCTGCACTGCGATCCAGCCTTCGCCCTCGACGGCGACATCCAGCTCGCGCCCGGTCTGCTGCAGGGGCCCGGGGCTGAAATTCAATCCCGGCCGCTCCGCCATGGAATAGGCTCGGGTGGGGTGACCTGGGCCAAACACCGGCATACTGCGAAACTGCGACAGGTCCTCGCGGAATCCTGTGGTGGTGGCATTGGCCAGGTTGTTACTCACCGATTTGAGTGAGTGCATGTGGTGCTTGGCACCGGTCATGCCGATATACAACATTCTGTCCATCGTTCTTATCCGTTAAGTAGTCGCTCTCGTCTAAGAACAAAGCAATCGTCGTGCCAAAATTATATATCTATATAAATCAATCGGTTATGTTTGTTTTGTGAAAATGTTTGTGAAGAAATTCGGGGGGAGCGGAAAGGCCTTGCCGGGCGGCAATAAAAAGAGGCATGGAAGCCGGAAGATCCGACGACCATGCCGTACAGGGCGACTTAACGAAAAAGAGAGGTACGGCGGCCGGCAAAGCCGACGACCGCACCTACAGGGCTAACTATCGTATCTGGATAATGGTCTGTGTAATGGTATTTTCCGTGGTAATGGCCTGTGCGTTAGCCTGGAAGTTTCGCTGGGCCACAATCAGGCTGACCAACTCTTCGGAAAGGTTGACGTTGGAGTCTTCCAGCGCACCGCCCTGAATCAGACCCAGGTTACCGGTACCGGGCTCACCCAGTTGCACCTCACCCGAATTGTAGGTTTCCTGCCAGGTACTGTCGCCGGAAGGCTGCAGGCCCTGGGGGTTCTGGAAGTTGCCCAGTGCCACCTTACCCAGCGGGGTGGAAACACCATTGGTGTAGTTAGCGGAGACCACGCCGGTATCGTCTACATCGACGCCGGTCAACAGACCCGTGGCGTAGCCATCCTGGGCCAGCGAGGTGACACCTGAGTCATTGGCGTACTGGGTGGCATTGGCAAAGTCGATGGTGAAATCGAAGAAAGGAGGTCCACCTGCAGGTCCATCAATCGCACCATTATCAAGACTGAATGAGTAGTTGACAGTAGTAGGCGTTGCGGCAGCATCAACCAAGTTCAAAGAACCGTCGGGATTGAAATCCAGAGTATGCGGCCCATCAATATACTGGTTGTATTGGAAAGCTGCCGGACCTTCTGGTTCCGCAAAACCGTCACCCGCACTACCCACAAAAGCTGTACCGTCCGTGTCATCCACCGAATCTGTGACAGATGTATAGACTTCCCATGAATTCGCGCCCGTCTTGACGTAGTACGTGGTAGCCAGATGAGTCGCACCCAGCGAATCATAGGTGGTCACCGAGGTGGCATAATTATAGGTCAATGGATCCGCCGGATCGAAGGGCCCCACGGCCGGCACGGTATCCTCGGCATTGAGGTTGATGCCCAGATCGACATCGGTGGTCTGGCTGGGCGGACCCTCTGACGTGGAAATCTGCAGGTCGACCGTGCTACCGGTGTTAAATGTGCCGTCAGAGTTGGCGGCAAAGACCTGCAGGCGCTGGTTGCGGCTGTTGACCACATAGCCGTTCTCATCCGGTGAAAACATGCCGGCACGGCTGTAGTAGAGACCGCCACCGTCACTCACCTGGAAGAAACCACGGCCCTGGATCGCCAGGTCGAGGTTGTTGTCGGTGTAGGTGGTCAGACCCTGGCTCATGTTCTGCTGGATCTGGGCCACACGTACGCCGGCACCGGTCTGCAGTCGGCTGATCCCTTGATAGGACGCGGCGTAGACATCGACGAATTCCGCTCTCGACTTCTTGAAGCCGAAGGTGCTGACGTTGGCGATGTTATTACCGATAACGTTCAGGTCGGCCTGGGCCGCATTAAGTCCACTAAGTGCTGTCTTAAAGCTCATTGCTGCTTACTCCTCTGGCGCACGATCTCTACATGATTTCACGTACGTTATTGAAACTGATACTACCCAGGCCGCTGAGGTTTAGTGTGACCCCCTGCCCACTTTTATCCATGGTTACACTTTCGACACGCGAGGCGATCATGACCTCCTGTGCCTGGTTTTTGTCTCCGATCTTGGCCTCGGCCACGACGTCATAGAGGCCCGGTGGCATCTGGTTACCGCCATCGTCTACCCCGTCCCAGGAGAAATAGACGGTCCCGGAGGGCTGCTGGCCCATGGGGATGGTCTTCACCACCGAACCTGACTGGTCGTAGATCGTAATATTCATGTCCTGCGCACTGGTCTGCAGGTCGACCGAGCCACCAAGACCGCCACCGCCGGGTTCAAGGAATCCCGTGCCCGAAGGGGCCAGCACGGTGCGGCCTATCAGGGACGAGGCCTGCAGGGCCTGGTTCGATGTCAGCGAGTTACTCAGTTGCGAGAATGAGTCCGCCATGTCGGAAATCCCTTTTGCCGAGCTGAACTGTGCGATTTGGGTCAGGAATTGTCCGTTCTCCATTGGCTTGAGCGGGTCCTGATTCTGCATCTGGGCCAGCATCAGTTCGAGGAACTGCTCCTGTCCCACCTCATCATTGGGTTTCTTTTTCTCTTCCGTGGGCTTAAGACCGAGTTCGGTCCAAAGCTTACTGTTGTCTATGCTGCTCATTGCCTAGCCCTCTATTACTGGCCCAGTCGGATGGTCTGCATCAACATCGACTTGGAGGCATTAAAGACCTCTACATTGCTCTGGTAGGAGCGTTGTGCCGAAATCATGTTGGCCATCTCTTCAATCAGATTCACGTTTGGCATGAAGATATAACCCTCTTCATTGGCCATCGGGTGATTGGGTCGGTATTCCTGTCGCAGCGGGGCCTGGCTTTCCACCACGCCTTCCACTTCGACCCCGACGCTATTGGGATT
>JABURT010000228.1 GCA_014762495.1 Gammaproteobacteria bacterium
TATGGATATCCGCATCCTGCGCATCCAGCAAGGGTTTCAGTTCCTCGCGCGTGGTGTCCAGGCCAAGGCGCGCATAGCAGCCCTGGGCCTCGATGCTGGCGGGCCTGCCCAGTGCCTGGCTTAGGGTGTCGGCCAGTGTGGCCCAGTCCACTTCACCGGCCTGGCAAAACAGGCTGAATTTCTCGCCCTCGTCGGCCGCGCTGAAGATGGCCAGCCCGGCCGAGTCCGGCCCGCGTTCGGACATGCTGGTGAGCATGGGGGTGACCAGTTGCCCCAGCTGCGCCTGCATGCCCTGGTTTTTGATTAACAGTCCAACAATACCGCACATATACGTGTTCTCCGTGCAATCCTGACTAGTAAAACTCGACGTAGCGCTGCTGTTCCCAGTCGGAGACGTGGCGCGAGTATTCCACCCACTCCATGCGCTTAACGGTCAGGAACTCGTCGATGAAGTCCGCACCCAGCTGCTCTTTGAACAGATCATCGGCCTCCAGCGCCAGCAGGGCCTCGTGCAGGCTCTGCGGCAGGGTGTCGATGCCCTTTTCCTTCAGCTGCTCGGGTGTGTAGTCGTAGAAGTTGAAGTTCTGCGGCTCGCCCGGGTCCAGCTCGCGTTCCACGCCGTCGAGGCCGGCGGCGATGACGGCGGCCGCGGCGGTATAGGGGTTCATGCTGCCGTCGCCCAGGCGCAGTTCGAGTCGGCCATAGGGCACGCGTACCATAGAGGTTCGGTTGTTGTCGCCGAAGGAGATGTAGGCCGGGGCCCAGGTGGCGCCGGAGAGGGCACGGCCCACCACCAGGCGCTTGTAGGAGTTGACCGAGGGCGCGAGCAGCGCGCACAGGGCCGGCGCGTGGGCCAGCAGGCCGCCGAGGAAGTGATAGCCCAGCCTGGAGAGGCCGAGATTATTCTTGTCGCTGTCGTCGTGAAATACCATCTTGCCGTCGGCATCGGTGATGGACATATGCATGTGAGTGCCGTTGCCGGTGCGATCGGAGAAGGGCTTGGGCATGAAGGAGCAGATGAGGCCCAGCTGGTTGGCGATCTCGCCGCCGGCCATGCGTACGAAGACGTAGCGGTCGGCCGAGGTCATGGCATCGGTATAGGTGTAATTGATCTCGAACTGGCCGTTGGCGTCCTCGTGGTCGATTTGGTAGACGTCAAAGTCCACCTCCTGCAAGGACTCGACGAACTTCTCCAGGAACTCCCGGCTGCGTGACAGGCCCTTGTAGTCGTAACAGGGCTTGTCCAGTCCGTCGCTGTCGTCGGCGATCATCACCTGGCCGTTTTCGTCCCGCTTCAACAGGCTGAATTCGGGCTCGAGACCGGTGTTGAAGGTCCAGCCCTTGTCGCTCATGCGCTTGAGCTGCTTGGCCAGGATGTTACGGGTGTCCAGCGGATAGGGCTCGTCGTTGACATAGCCGTCGCAGACGATGCGCGCGTAACCGGGCTGCCAGGGCACCAGGCTCAGGGTGGAGAGGTCGCCCCTGGCCATGTAGTCGGCGCCGTGCGGCCCCATGCGCATGCCCCACACGGCGAATCCGGCAAAGCCGGCGCCGTCTTCCAGTACGTCTTCGAGGTGGCTGGCAGGGACCGACTTGGTCTTGGCCACACCGTGGATGTCCACAAACTGGGCAAGGATGAACTTGATGTCGTTCTTCTTTAAAAACTCTTTGGCTTCAGCGGGCGTCATGATGCTGTCCTCCTGGTTGGTGTCGAGTCCATTCCGAACGAGTGGTCGAGTCGTTCACCGATCAGAGTGGAAAGGGTTTGATAGAGATAGAGTCCATGGCTGGGGTCGCAGCCGATCTGGTAATAGGTCTGCTCATCGTTCCTGCGCGGCTGGATCCAGCAGCTGATGCCGGCCAGTTGCGTGTAGGTGATGCGCGCGGGATGCGAGAGACTATCCAGCGACAGGGCACATAACTCGCTCAGTAGTGTGCTCACCGCCTCGCCGCCCAGCAGCAGGTGCAGGTCACTGCGTGCATAGACCGACAGTCCCTGTGTGATGCCGACGTAGCCGCCGAGGCTTTCGCTCAGCTTGTTGTCGCGGCCGCAATACACCAGGTATTCGTGTTGCCCGGTACGGCTGATGAAGCCGCCATGATCGCGCTGCAGGGTCTCGAACCAGGTGTCGGGCAGGGTGATGCCGAGCTCGCGCAGGAATTCATGGCCGCCTGCCCCCTTGACCTGGAACAGGCCCTGGGCGCTGAAGTCGGCCATCCACAGCTCGGCACGGGTATCGGTGACCACGGCCTCGGTATGCAGGGGCGAGAGCGCGGCACTGTGGCTTAGCTTTAATGGTTCGATGCCGTCCACTTCGATGTCGCCCTTCTGTTGCAGGTTGTCCGGGTCATAAAACGGCGCGGGCGTGATCCCGGCCTTGAGCATGCGGCCATCGCTTAGGCGGATCTCAAAGACCTCCCTGTCCTCGGCAAAGTCTTTCTTCAACATGGCCAGGCCGATGCCCCGTCCGAGCCGTGCACTGTGACCGATGCTGGTGACCCGCCCGACGATCTCGCCTGCGTGGATCACCAGGTTGCACTCTTCCACCTCGTGCGCCCGCGACGCCTCCAGGCTAAAGCCCACCAGCGTATAGGGATGCTTGCGTTCCAGGATCGCCAGGCTGCGCTTGCCGATGAAGAAGGGCTTTTCCTTGCGGATGGCCCAGCCCATGGCGACGTCGAACGGCGAGCTGGTGCCGTCGCTGTCCTGGCCGACGATGATGTGGCCTTTCTGTAATCTCAGAAGGCGCTGGGCCTCGACACCGAAGGGGCGGATGCCATACTCCTGCCCGGCCTCCATCAGCAGCTGCCACAGGCGATAGGCATGTTTGGCCGGCACGTGGATCTCATAACCCAGCTCGCCGACGAAGCCCACGCGCATCAGCATGCAGTCGATGTTGGCGATGCGGGCCTGCTTCATGCGCAGGAAGGGGAAGCCCTCCTGCGACAGATCCAGCTCGGTCAGGTGCGCCAGCACCCTGGCACTCTCGGGGCCGGCCAGGTTCATGGCCGCCATCTGGCTGGTGATGTTGACCAGGTCGACGTTGAGCCCCCACTCAATGACGCGGCGCTGCATCTCGCGGTAGACCGCCGGGGCGCCGCTGCTGGTGGTGGTGACGTAGAACACCTCCTCATCGAGGCGGGCGATGATACCGTCGTCGACGATGATCCCTGCCTCGTCCACCATCAGCGCATAGCGCGTGGCGCCGACGGCCATCTTGCTGTAGCCCATGGTATAGAGGCGTTGCAGCAGCTCGACGGCATCGGGGCCCACCACGCTGATCTTGCCCAGGGTGGAGACGTCGATGAGCCCGACGGTTTGATGCACCGCCGCCACCTCGGCCTGGATCATCTCCTTCTCTGGTCCCTTGCCATAGTATTTGGGACGCAGCCAGTGGCCGGTCTCCATCCACACTGCCTGATGCAGTTCGTGCAGCGGGTGCATGGGGGTGCGGCGCTGCGGGCGCAGGCGATGGCCGGCAAGCATCCCCATGGGCACCGGGTGGACGAAGGGCCGCGCGGTAGTGGAACCGGTCTCGTCGATGCCCTGACCCAGGCGCCGGGCGAGGATGCGGATATTGTTCATGTTGGCGTGCTTGCCCTGGCTCGGGCCCATGCCGATGGTGGAATAGCGCTTGAGCAGTTCGATGTTGTCAAAGCCCTCGGCGGTGGCGTTAATGAGGTCCTTGAGTTGCAGGTCTTCGTCGAGGTCGACGAAGTTCTTGCCCTTGGCGTGCTCGAACACAGGGTAGGGATGGGAATGGGCGCGCATCGCCCCCGCGATGGCTATGGGCGCTTCGCCCCGGGCCGCGGCCAGCCCGCTGTCACGGCCGTGTGCCATACGCTGTTCGAGATCAAACATACCCGCGACGCGGCCGGTGGCGTAATAGCCCTCGGGCAGTGAGACGGGCAGCAGTTGCTGACGGGAATCGTCGAAGCGCATGGCGGCCCCGGCCTGGTAGAGCAGGGGCGCGGCCGGTGCCCAGCCGACGCTCATGAGCAGGCCGTCGCAGCTAATGGTCTGCCCCTTACCGGGCTCATCAATCGGACAGACAGTCACACCGTTGAGTGACCGATTGCGTTCATGGGCCTCATGGACGTAGTGGCCCGCATAGACCGTGATCCCGCGCCGCTCCATCGCCGGTGCCAAGGACGGGAGTTCGTTCGCGGCGCGCAGGTCGACGATGGCCGCGATCTCGATGCCGGCCTTGTCGAATTCCAGCGCCGCTTCATAGGCCTCGTCGTTGGCGGCCAGGATCACGGCGCGTCGGCACACTGCCACCGAGTGGCGGTGCAACAGGCGTCGCGCGCCGCTGGCGAGCATGACCCCGGGCAGGTCGTTGTTGTGAAACACCGCCGGTTGTTCATAGACCCCGGTGGCGATGACGACCGAGCCGGCGCGCACCCGCTTCAGGCCCTCGGGGGTGTGCAGGGCCAGCCAGCGATCGGCATAGGCCCCGGCCACCACCGAGTGGGCGAACCAGTGCAGTCCCTCGTCTTCGTCGATGGCGGCGCACGCCCGTGTCAGCAGCTCGGCGCCCTCGCTGTCTGCTGCCAGGGTCTGTTCACCGAGGCTACCGCCGGGGCGGGCGTTTTCATCGGCCAGGATCACCGAGGCGCCGGCCTCGCGTGCGGCCAGGGCCGCGGCCAGCCCCGAGGCACCGGCCCCCACCACCAGCACATCGCAGTACAGGGTCTGCCTGGAAAAAAATCGGCGCGGCCATGTGCTGTTGACCTCGCCGATCCCGGCCAGCCGGCGGATCAACCGTTCCCATAGGGGAAACAGCCGACGCGGGGTGTGAAAGACCTTGTAGTAAAAGCCCACCGGCAGCATCGGCGCGAGCCATTGCAGCAGGGCGCCGCGATCCTTCTTCAGCGAGCCGTAGACATTGGTCGGGGACAGCGACAGGCCTTCGCTCAGTGGTGTGACATCGGCGCGAATGTGGGTCTGCGTCGCCGAGGCCATCATGACGTTGATGTCGTGATTGGCAAAGGAGCACACGCTGCGCGGACGGTGATACTTGAAGCTGCGTCCGAGCAGGGTGACGCCGTTGGCGAGCAGGGCGCTGCTGACGGTGTCGCCGGCATAGCCTTCATACTCCCGGCCCTCAAACTGAAAGCGGATGGGCGACTGGCGATCGATCCACTCATCATCGCGCCGCGGCAGGCGTCTGGAGCTAGCCATGTCCCGCCTCCTTCAGCCGCTCGGGGCTGGCCAGTTCGATACGCAGGAAGCGATCGGTGATGGTGTCGCGCTCGGCGATGAACCAGATCCCGGTGGGGTTGTGATACCACCATTCATGGTGTGTGCCCGGGCGCCCCTGACGATTGAAGACGTAGTCGGCCCACTGGGCATCGCTGCTGGTGTCGGGATCGGGTTGCACACGGACCTCGCCACCGTAGGTAAATTCATTCTCCGGTCGCGCGCCGAGGTGGGGACAGTTCAAAAGCTTCATATCAGTGTCCTATGGAGGCGGCGCCGCGCTCACCCACCAGCTGGAAGTCGGCGAAGCGGGACAGGCGGAAGGGTTCAATCAATGGGTCATTGCGCCCGGCGGCGACGGAGGCGGCCATGGTCTTGCCGCTCACCGGGGTGGCCTTGAAGCCCCAGGTGCCCCAGCCGGCATCAAGATAGAAGCCCTCGATGTCGGTGGTGCCCATGATGGGGGCGAAGTCCGGGGTCATGTCGGCCATGCCCGCCCACTGCCGCATCACCTTGATGCCGGAGAGGAAGGGGAACAGGTCCAGCATGTAGTCGGAAAGATGCTCGACGAAACCCAGCGTGGAGCGGGTCGAGTGCAGGGTGGCGGGGTCCAGCGAGGCCCCCATCACCAGCTCGCCGCGCGAGGACTGGCTGACATAGACGTGCAGGCTGCCGGAGACGATGATGGAATCGAGCCACGGCTTCATGGGCTCGGTGACGCAGGCCTGCAGCGGGTGGATCTCAATGGGGGTGTCGATGCCCACCATGGAGGTGATGCGCGGGGTGAAACCCGCCACCATGGAGATGACCGTATCGGTGTGGATGAAGCCGCGGTTGGTCTGCACCCCGCGCACCTTGCCCGCCTCCACCTTGATGTCGGTGACGGCGGTCTTCTGGTGGATCTCCACGCCGCGCTCGTCGGCGCCGCGGCCATAGCCCCAGGCCACCGCATCGTGGCGCACCACCGAACCGGGGGCGTGATAGAGGGCGCCCATCACCGGATTCTGTCCGCCACACTCCAGGTCCAGCGGTGGGCAGGCCTCATGCACCGCCTGGCGGTCCACTACCTCGCTGTCGATGCCGTAGTGCTTGTTGACCTCGGCGCGCCAGCGCATGGTGCGCAGGCTCGATTCGTTGTGGGCGAGGGTGAAGTGGCCGCGGGTGGAATAGAACAGGTTGATGTCCAGGTCCTCGGAGAGCTCCTCGAACAGCTTCACGCTCTTGTCGTAGAACTGCACGCCCTCGGGGGTGAGGTAGTTGGAGCGCACGATGGTGGTGTTGCGGCCGGTGTTGCCGCCGCCAATATAACCCTGCTCCAGCACCGCCACGTTGGTGATGCCGTGATCCCGGGCCAGGTAGTAGGCGCAGGCCAGGCCGTGACCGCCGCCGCCGATGATGACGGCGTCGTATTTGTCCTTGAGTTCGGGGCGCTCGCGAAAGAAGCGTGGCTCCTTGTGTTCCTTCGATAGTGCGAAGCGCAAAAGACGTAAGGGCATGCAATTCTCCTAGGCGAAGACCACGGTCTTGTTGCCGTGGATCAGGACCCGGTCTTCCAGGTGATAGCGCAGACCGCGGGCGAGCACGGTCTTTTCCACGTCGCGGCCCAGGCGCACCATCTGTTCGCTGGAGTCGTTGTGGCGTACGCGCAGCACGTCCTGCTCGATGATGGGGCCGGCGTCCAGCTCCTCGGTGACGTAGTGGCAGGTGGCCCCCACCAGCTTGACGCCGCGCTCGAAGGCCTGGTGGTAGGGACGCGCGCCGGCGAAGGAGGGCAGAAAGCTGTGGTGGATGTTGATGATGCGTCCGGCGTATTGCTGACACATGGCGGGCGGGATGATTTGCATGTAGCGCGCCAGCACCACCAGGTCGGCCTCGTATTCCTCCACCCGCGTCATGACCTCGTCAAAGGCGGCCTGCTTGTCCGCTTTGGGTACCGGGACATGGTGGAATGGCACCTGGTACCAGTCGGCATAGTGTTTCAAGTCGCTATGGTTGGAGATGACGCAAACCAGTTCATAGTCGAGGTCCTGGCTGCTCCAGCGATAGATGAGGTCGGACAGGCAATGGGCCTCGCGGCTGACCATCAACACCACCCGCTTCTTCACCTGGGAGTCGGTGATCTGCCACTGCATGTCGAATTCCTCGGCAATCGGGGCAAAGGCGTGGCGGAATCCCTCGACATCGAAGGGCAGCGAATCGGCCCGGATCTCGTGGCGCATGAAAAACCAGCCGCTTTCATGGTCGGCGTGGTGATTGGCCTCGCCGATCCAGCCCTGGTGCTGGCTGAGAAAGCCGCTCACCGCGGCCACGATCCCCACCCGGTCCGGACAGGCGATGGTCAGTCTGTAGCTGTGTTCGCTCATGGATGGTGCGTTTCGCTCAGGTAAACAATGTTTACCATTAAGAATCTTTTGCTCGACTCTGTCAAGAGTTGGTTTCACCACGCGCGCCACGGATAATGGGGGCTGCACACAAGGGGAAGCTGGATGTTATTGAGACTGGACGCCGTACAGGTGTTGTCGCTGGAGCCGCTCAATCTGGATGTCGACGCGGGCGAGTGTATTGCCTTGAGTGGGCCCTCGGGCAGCGGCAAGAGCCGGCTGTTGCGGGCCATCGCCGACCTCGATCCGCATGAAGGTCGAGTCTGGCTGAGGGGTCGGGTCTGCGAGACCTACCCCCCCTGTGAGTGGCGCAGCCAGGTCGGTCTGTTGCCGGCCGAGAGTGGCTGGTGGGCCGACTACGTGGGGGAACATTTTGCCGAGCTGCCGGACGACGCGGTCCTGTCACGACTTGGCTTTGGTCCCGACGTCATGGACTGGCAATTGAGTCGATGTTCCACCGGCGAGCGCCAGCGGCTGGCCCTGTTGCGTTTGCTGGTCAAGCGACCACAGGTGCTGCTACTGGACGAGCCCACCGCCAG
This sequence comes from Gammaproteobacteria bacterium, assembly GCA_014762495.1. Lineage (GTDB taxonomy): Bacteria > Pseudomonadota > Gammaproteobacteria > Thiohalospirales > Thiohalospiraceae > JABURT01. Next base: position 8,124 of record JABURT010000228.1, read on the forward strand.
CCTGGACCCCGACAATACCGCTACAGTGGAGACACTGATCGCAGAGTATCTGGCACGGGAGGCGGCCGCGGCGATTTGGGTCAGCCATGATCCGCAACAGCGGCATCGAATCGCGAGCCGACACTACAATATTGTCGGTTCACAGCTTGAGGCGGTGGCATGAACATGATCTTGCTCGATTACTATGACCTCGCGATTGCCGCCGCCCTGGTGGGAGTGCTGGCACTCAGCTCGGTGATGTTGGGGCTGGGCATGGGCCGTCAGTTGGTGATAGCTGCCCTGCGTACCGCCGTGCAACTCTCCATCGTCGGGCTCATCCTCAAGGTCCTGTTTGAAAATCTGCATCTGGGCTGGATGACGCTGGTGGCCGGCGTCATGCTGCTGGCCGCCGGGCGCGAAGTGATGCAGCGACAGCAACATCGCTTTCGCGGTGCCTGGGGTTACGGCATGGGTACAACGTCCATGTTCCTCTCCTCGTTCACCCTGACCCTGTTCGCCCTCCTGGTGATAATCGGCAACCAGCCCTGGTATCAGCCGCAGTACGCCATTCCCCTGCTGGGTATGATGCTGGGCAATACCATGAGCGGGATTGCGCTGGGCCTGGACCGCCTAACTTCATCGGCCATGGCACATCGCACAAGTATTGAGGCAAGGCTCATGCTGGGGCATAGTTGGAGTCAGGCCATTAGCACCATCCGCCGCGAAAGCATGCGGGTGGGCATGATTCCGATGATCAACGCCATGGCGGCCGCCGGACTGGTGAGCCTGCCGGGTATGATGACCGGACAGATCCTCGCCGGCAGTCCTCCCCTGGAGGCGGTGAAGTATCAAATTCTGATTATGTTTCTGATCACCGCCGGCACCGGTTTCGGGACCATGACCGCGGTCTGGCTGGGGGCGCGACGCCTGTTCGACGAACGTCAACGGCTGCGTCTGGACCGCCTGTACAAAAAGAATTAAAACGACGAACCAATAAAAAGAAAGGGGGAGTTATGGAATCTGTACAAATGGATCCCTATGCCGAGCAGAAGTCGCTCTTGCCAAAGGCCATCCGCATCCAGAATTTATTCCTACGCAATGTCAGGCGTTCCGTGGTCGACATGTTACAACGCTATGGCGCCACCGACGTGCTAGATGCCTGCTCAGGCGGTGGTGCCCTGGCACATATGATCGGTACACGAGGCATGAAGGTTCAGGCGGTGGATCGCTCTCCTACCATGGCAGATTACTCGCGCAGTCATTACGGCATTCTCACCAAGGTCGCCTTGATTGAATCGTTGAAGTTCCGCGAGCGGTTCGATGCGGCGGTTATCGGAATGACCCTGCATGAGTTGAGCGAAGGACAAAGAGAAGAGGTGTGGCAAGGACTTGAGCAGGCAGTCAAGAATACGGGTGTTATCATCGCTGTCGATTACACTACCCCACCCGCAGGTCTGCTCAACGAAATGTTCGGCAAACTGCTCCGGCTCGATGAGGCCACCTTCGAAACGGTGAACCCTGGTCACTATGAAGACTATGTGCGTTTTATGCAGCAGGGTGGTTTGTTGGGATGGTTAGAACAGCGTGGAGAGTATATCCATTCACTCAGTACTCATTTAATGGGCAATATCGCAGTTGCCGTGGTGATGAAATAGTCGCAAACGACCTTTATGAAAACGCCCGCTGTTGCGGGCGTTTTGATTTAGCGTATGCCGATCTCGTCGATGAACATTGGCGGTGTGGCCAGCGCGCCGCGGTGGATATCGATGTTGTAATAGCGGGTGGCGAAAGACTTGTTGGCGCTGTCGCGTTCACGGAAGTTGGTGGCGCGATCGTTTTTCACCGCCAGGGTGCAGGACCACCAGCCGCTGGGATAGACCGGTTGCGGGAAGGGCAGGGTCTTGACGTCGCTGTAACCGGCGCCGTTCATGGCCTCGTGGATTTCACGCAGCAGGCGGTGGTGGACCAGGGGCGATTCGCTCTGCTGCACCAGTACGCCACCCTCGCTCAGGGCACGATAACAATTGCGATAGAAGGCCTCGGTGAACAGACCCTTGGCGGGGCCGACCGGGTCGGTGGAGTCGATGATGATGACGTCGTAGCTCTCGGCCTCGGCCTCGGCCACCCACTTGATGCCGTCAATGAATTTTAGCTCGGCCCGCGGATCATTGTTGGATTCACATAACTCGGGGAAGTATTTCTCCGAGGCGCGGGTGACGGCCTCGTCGATATCGATCTGCTGCGCCAGTTCCACGCTGTCGTGCTTGAGCACCTCGCGCAGGGTACCGCAATCGCCTCCGCCGATGATCAACACACGTCGGGGGTGGGGAGCGGTGAACAGGGCCGGGTGCGACATCATCTCATGATAGAGAAAATTGTCGCGCGTGGTGAGCATGATAAAGCCGTCCAGTACCATGAGCTTGCCAAAGGCGGTGGTATCGTAGATCTCCAGCTTCTGGAACTCGGTCTGCTGTTCGTGCAGCTTTTCCTTTATCTTCAAAGAGAAGGCGGTGCCGCACTCCTCGCAGGCTTCACTAAACCAGGTCTCATCCAGGGCCATCGTGTTCTCCGGGTTGGCGCCGCGTTCGGCGCTAGAGCATAAACGGGATAAAGTTTACTATTGTCCAATTTGTCGCTATCAGGATGCAAGCTTCACCATGTCTAAGTGGTCTTCGGACAAATCACGCGATCTGTATAACGTCCCGCACTGGAGTGGCGGGTATTACGATATCAATGCACAGGGACATCTCGTGGCCCGGCCCATACAAGAAGAAGGGCCATCCATCGATATGCAGGAGTTGGTGCAGCAAATCCTGGACGACGGTCTCAAGCTACCGGTCTTGGTTCGCTTTGGCGATATCCTGCGCGACCGTGTGCGCAGACTTTGTCATGCCTTCGAACAGGCCATGGCCGAGGACGATTATCATGGTGGCTATAGCGCCGTTTATCCCATCAAGGTCAATCAGCAGCGCGGCGTGGTGGAAGGCATTATCAAGAGCCGGGAGTCGGGTGTTGGGCTGGAGGCCGGCAGTAAACCGGAACTGATGGCGGTGCTGGGGCTGGCCCCGCGCGGCAGCGTGATCGTGTGCAATGGCTATAAGGACCGTGAATATATCCGTCTGGCGCTGATTGGACGCGCCCTCGGTCACCCGGTCTACATCGTGGTGGAGAAGCTCTCTGAGCTGGACCTGGTGATGGAGGAGTCACGCAGCCTCGGCATCGAACCGCAACTGGGTGTGCGGGTGCGGCTGGCCTCCATCGGCGTGGGCAAGTGGCAGAATACCGGCGGCGAGAAATCCAAGTTCGGCCTGACTGCCGCGCAGTTGCTGGAACTGGTGGAAAGGCTGAGAGGCGAGGGGCGGCTTGAGACTCTGCAACTGCTCCACTTTCACCTCGGATCACAGCTGGCCAACATTCGCGACATCTATAATGCCATGCGCGAAGCGGCACGCTACTATGCCGAAATGCATCGCCTGGGCGTCAATATTGGGGTCGTCGATGTCGGCGGTGGTCTGGGCGTGGACTACGAGGGCACGCGCTCACGCAGTGATTGCTCCATGAACTACAGCCTGCGGGAATATGCCAACAACGTAGTGCACAGCCTGTGGGAGGTGTGTGAGCAACACGGTCTACCTCATCCCCATATCATCTCCGAATCGGGTCGCGCCATGACCGCCCACCACGCGGTCCTCATTACCAAGGTGGTGGATAGCGAGCAGGTTCCGGAACTGTCGGACATTGTACCCGTTTCGGCGGATGCGCCCTGGATCCTGCGCGATATGTGGCGCAACCTGGAACAATTACGCGCGGGTCAGATCACTTCGGTGACCGAGGCCTATCACGATGCGGTCAACTGGCTGGCCGAGGCCCAGACCATGTATACACATGGCGTGCTGGGGCTGGAACAGCGTGCCCACAGCGAGAACCTGTATTACGCGACCTGCCTCGCGGTACGTGATCGGCTCAATCCCGGCACCCGCAGTCACCGCCTGATCCTGGACGAGCTTAATGAAAAGCTCGCCTATAAATATTTCTGCAATTTTTCCCTGTTTCAGTCCCTGCCCGATGTCTGGGCCATCGACCAGATCTTCCCGGTGATGCCGCTACAACGCCTGGACGAGGCCCCGGATCGACGAGCCGTGCTACAGGACATCACCTGCGATTCCGATGGCCGGATCGACGACTACGTCGACGGCGAGGGCCTGGAGACCAGTCTGCCGGTACACGGTCTGCGCCAAGGCGAACCCTATCTGCTGGGTTTTTTCCTGGTCGGCGCCTACCAGGAGATCCTTGGCGATATGCACAACCTGTTTGGCGATACCGACTCGGTGAACGTCGTGCTGGATGGGGATGGCTATCGACTCAGCCAGCCGCGCCAGGGCGATGGCGTCGATGCCGTACTGCGCCACGTACGTATCGATGTGGCCGAGCTGGAGCGCCGCTACGAAGAAAAAATGGCTGAGTTCGCGGGCGAAGATGAGACCCAACGGGCCCTGTTGGCCGAGTTGGCGGCCGGTCTGACCGGCTATACCTATCTGGAAGACTGAAAAAAATTGTAAAACATCCGATATAATCAATATGTTGTGTTAGGGAAATCGTATGAGCCAGATTACAATAGAGACCCAGGCCGACAGGGACAGGCTGCGTCAGCTTGGAGTGTTTGACTGGCCGGTCTGGACCAAGGAAGTGTCCGAGTTTCCCTGGGCCTACGATGCCACCGAGACCTGTTATTTTCTTGAGGGCAGCGTGATTGTGACCCCGGAAGGGGGAGAACCGGTAAGCATGGGCAAGGGTGACCTGGTGAGTTTCCCCGCCGGCATGCGTTGCCGCTGGCAGATCCTCGAGGACGTCAGCAAACACTATACGTTTTCGTGAAGACGATACAGATTCACTGCAGAACCGAATAACTGGAGCAGGCTAAATGAGCGATTACATGTCCTTCATGGCGGATGATGCCTTTACCTATGTCGAGGCCTACAGGAAGGCGATGGACTGGACCCCGGAGAAGATCTCCTCCAAGGTTGCCTGGCTCCAGCCGAAGATAAACGGAGAAGACGAGGTCGACTCCAAGGTTTACGCCGAGTATCGCGGCTACGAACATGCCCTGCATTTCCAGATGGACCGCGAAGAGCCCAGCCTGGTGTTTCTTGGTCCCGACAAGGCCAAGCGTGTCTCCGAAGATATGGATCAACCAACTCCGGAAGAGCAGATCGAAATGCTGCAGGACCGCGTACAGAAGTTACGCGAAGACCTGGCGATGCAGAAGAAGGCCAAGGCCAACGCCGAGATGGACCTGACCCGGTCCAAGCACGAATCCTCCACCCTCTCCAACAAGCTGGCCAATTGTCAGGCCATACAATATATCCTGCTGGCCACCTCCGGCGCCTTTTTCTTCCTTACCATTTTGCTGGCCTTCTCTTAACAGCGGGCACGAGCTTCAGGGCGCGTAGACAGGTAAGGGAGAAAAGCAGACACTCCTCGGGGCCGATGCTAGCGCCTCAGTAAGGCCCACCATCTTCCCAGGTTCAGTAGACTGGCCAGCGAGGCGGCGACATAGGTCCAGGCCGCTGCGCGCAGGATCTTGCGCACCGACTTTTCCTCACTTGCATTGATGTACTCGCCCTGTTTCAGGATGGGCAGGGCGCGGCCGAAGCTGGCATCCAGCTCCACCGGCAGGGTCGCCAGATGGACCAGCGTAGCACCGAGAAAAGAGAACACCCCCAGGGCCAGGGTCAGCATGCCGACACTGGGCACGCGCGTCAGCAGGGTCAGCACCGGGATAGCGAACATCGCCCCCGCCCCCACCTTTTGAGCGACCGTGGCCAGTTTCACCATGCGACTTCTTACCTCGAACATGGGATAGCCTTTGTGATGCTGGATGGCATGCCCCACCTCATGGGCCGCGACCGCGATGGCGGTGAGGGATTTACCGTCGATCTTGTCCTGCGTCAGTCGCACCTTGCGTGACACCGGATCATAGTGATCGCCGGTTTCCGTGGCCTCCACGCCGACCTCATGCATGTCGAATCGATCCAGCAGATGACGGGCCAGTTCGCCGCCGGTGCCGGGAAAACGCTCATGGGGAACGCTGTATCGTTTTAGGACCGATTTGACGTAGAGCTGAGGTCCGAAGACCAGTGCCAGCAAGAGTAGGAGAAGGATGAGAAAGTGCATTTTCCAGTGTGATTAACCCGCTTTATATCGGCATGATTTTACCATAGTTGCCAAGCACAATATGGCGTCTATGCTTTGTCTCTCACGTCCCGGTTTGGGGACATGCGGGAACACAGAAGGAGTGTCATTATGAGATATCTCACACTGAAACAGGCAGCCCTGGCTATATTCTCAGCCCTGGTCCTGGTCACGACAACTCAAACGGTACAGGCCGATCGGCCGATGCGGATGATGGACGCAGATGACTATCATCAGATGATGGGAGGATACGGCCCCGGCATGGGAATGATGGGCGGCATGGGCATGATGGGAGGATACGGTCCCGGCATGGGCATGATGGGAGGTATGGGCATGATGGGCTATGGTCCAATGGCAATGCTCGACCTCAGTGACAAGCAGAGCGAGCAGATCCAGTCCATCCAGCGCGATCGTCGCAAGCAGCATTACGAAACCATGGAAAAGATGTTGGAAAAGAGGTTGGAGGTCCACAAGTTGATGTGGGCCGAGAAGCGCGATCCCAAGGCCATCGGCAAGGCCATGGAACCGATGTTCGAAATGCAACGGGAGATGATGGAAGAGATGGTCGTAACCATGAACAAGATGGAAGCCGTATTGACCCCAGAACAGCGCGAAGAACTCAGGGAACTGCGCCAGCGCGGTATGCGTCATGGCATGATGGATGAATAGCTAAAACGCGTCTCTGTCCACTTCAAACCAAACCGCTCCCTTGGGGCGGTTTTTTTATGTCCTGGCAATCAGTTGAAGTTGACGGTATAGCTCTCGCACTGGGCCATCGCGAGTGGTGAGTCTGTGAAGGTGTTGTGCGATTGCGTATCTGCCAGCAAACAGACGTCGGAAGCCTTGTGAGAGAGGTCATAGTGCATCAATTGGATCGAACTGATGGCGACCCGGCTCTCGCTACTGGGCTGCTGCATCGAGACATAGACCGGCTTGAGGACATTGGCACTGATATTGGCGGTCGCCGTGGCGGCATGAAGCTGCTGTTGCCCGAGTAAGGTGAAAGCGAAGATGAGGATGATCCGATGCATGCTTTTGTTCGATTTATCGTGTGCCTGAAGACTGTGTCGGACCGGCGCAAGAACGTCTTCATGCGTAGACGATAATGTTACCGAGTGGACAAATTCGGTTTACAAATTTCACAAATGAGTAACAAAATTTACAAACATAGCGATTTTGAGGTTACAGACCTCATCGCGGTGTCGACGGTGATCGATAGCGGGTTTAGTTGAAGTTGACGGTGAAGCTCTGGCAATCGCCCATTGCCAGCTGGGCGTTCCCCTGGCTTTGCAAGCAGCGATCGGCGCCGTTGTGAGAGACGGTGTAATGGATGTCGTTGAAGGAAACAACCTGCAGGGCATTCTCGGCGGCCTCAACCTGGGCGTAACGTTCACGGTCGAGCTCGAGGCTGATCTTGACCGGTTCAAGGATGGTGGCGCTGGCATTGGCGGTCACGGTGGCAGCCTGCGCCTGGCTCAGTCCGAGCAGGGCGAAGAGTGTGATGATGAGAGTGCTGCGCATGGCCGTTGTCCTGTTTTTGTTTCGTCGTTAAAAACAGTTTCGGCGCTTGTCACAAGGCTCTATATAGTGCGGCGAGAGGTCTTACCAACTCTTTTCCCGCCGTTAACAATCTCAACAATTAAGACACAAATTTTACAATTGAAGCGGATTTTGTAGCGAATTATTCGGTTAAATTGTAAAAGTACGACACATTTCTATCGAATTAGCGGTTTTGATACCGGATGTGACCCTCACGGTCACAGGGCTGTGACAGACAAGACGAGAGCTGGTGGGGGGAGGGATGCTCGGGGCCGGATCAGCCCTTGAGTTTGAGCAGGATGGCGTCGACCCCGTTGCGTTTGAGGCGATTATTGGTGTCGTTGAGATCGCCCATGGAGTCAAAGGGACCGATGCGTACCCGGTGCCAGGTGGTGCCCTTGATATTGACACTTTCTATATGGGCACCGATCCCCTGCAGGGCGAGACTGGCCTTCAGTCGGTCGGCCTCCTCATGGCTGCGGAAGGCTCCGACCTGAAGCACATATTGACCCGGCTCGACGGGTTCTGCCGGGCCGCTGGAGGGTGCTGCCTCGGGTCCGGGTTCAGGCCCGGCACCGCTGTCGGGGCGCGCGTTACGGTCCGGCAGGATCTCCTTGATGTCGGGTACCGGGATCTCCAGTTCGGGCAGGATGGTGTAGAAATCGAAGCGTGCCCCCTGTTTCTCACCACTTTGGCTCGGTTCAGGTTGCGTCGTCCTTGCCTCCGGCCGGTTGCGCTCCGGTGAGGCGGTACGGGTGTCGTTGAGGTAGATCAGGAAGGCGGCGAACAGGCCGATGAGCATGCCGGTCAGGAGCCAGGACCAGGCCGGTGAAGAACCCTTGCCGCGTGCCATTGTTTACATACTCTCCGGTGCCGAGACGCCCAGTAGTGTCAGTCCGTTGGCGATGACCGTACGCACGGCCTCTATCAGGGCCAGGCGTGCGTTGCGCAGGGCGTCATCGTCGACGATGAACTGGTGAGCGTTGTAATAGGTATGGAAGTCGTTGGCCAGTTCACGCAGGTAGTGTACCAGTTGATGGGGCTCGTGGTTCAAGGCCGCCGCCTCCAGGGTTTCCGGGTAGCGGTCCAGGCGTGTGAGGATGGCCTCCTCGTGGGACTCGGTGAGCCGGTCCAGGTGCGCCAGGCCGGCGGCCCGCTGGTACTGGAATCCCTTTTCCTGCAGTTGACGCAGCACGCTACTGACACGGGCATGGGCGTACTGGATATAGTACATGGGATTGTCGTTGCTCTGCGACTTGGCCAGGTCGAGGTCGAAATCCAGGTGCTGCTCGGCCTTGCGCATGACATAGAAGAAACGGGCGGCGTCGTTACCCACTTCCTTACGAAGCTGGCGCAGGGTGATGAAGTCCCCCGAGCGGGTCGACATCTGCACCTTCTCGCCGCCACGGTAGAGCACGGCGAACTGCACCAGCAGGACATCGAGGCGAGAGGGATCGTCGCCGAGGGCCTCAAGCGCCGCCTTCACACGCGGTACGTAGCCGTGGTGGTCGGCACCCCAGACGTCGATGACGCGCTCGAAACCGCGCTCAAGTTTGTCCATATGATAGGCGATGTCGGAGGCGAAATAGGTGGTTTGACCGTTGTCACGGACCACCACTCGGTCCTTCTCATCGCCGAAGTCGGTGGACTTGAACCATTCGGCCCCGCCCTTTTCGTAGACGTAGCCGGCATCGCGCAGGCGCATGAGTGCCTTCTCCACCGCACCGGAGTCGGTCAGGGAACGTTCCGAGTACCACTCGTCGTAGTTGACGCCGAATTTTTCCAGGTCGTCGCGGATATCGTCGAGGATGTAATTTAGGCCGGTGTCGAAGACCAACCGATACTGGTCGTCACGCAGCAGGGTCTTGGCGCTCTCGATGAGGCCGTCGATGTGGGCCTCCTTGTCACCGCCCTGCGGCTCGTCGGCGGGCACACCGTCAAAGACCTCGAAGATACCGACCTCGAGGGCATCGCCATGGCCGCGGCGGATGCTGGCGGCGATGTCCTGCACGTAATCGCCCTTGTAGCCATTACTGGGGAAGGTGAACTCGGCGCCGCCCAGTTCCAGGTAGCGCAACCACACCGAGGCGGCGAGGATGTCCATCTGGCGACCGGCGTCGTTGACGTAGTATTCGCGGTGCACTTCGTAGCCCACCGCCTCCAGCAGGTCGGCCACGGTGGCGCCGTAGGCGGCGCCGCGGCCGTGGCCGACGTGCAGTGGGCCGGTGGGGTTGGCGGAAACGAATTCCACCTGAACCCGGCGGCCATTGCCCAGCCTGCTGCGTCCGTATTTCTCGCCTGCCTCCAGCACCTGCGCCACCACGGCGCGGCTGGCATCGGCCGGGATGAAGAAATTGATGAAACCCGGACCGGCGATCTCCACCTTCTGCACCAGTTTTGATTCGGGCAGGTGGTCGCAGATGAGCTGCGCGATCTCACGCGGATTACGTCGCGCCGGCTTGGCCAGGGTCATGGCGAGGTTGGTGGCGAAGTCGCCGTGTTTGCTGTCACGGGCGCGTTCGACGTGGATGGTTGCCTCTAGCTCCTCGGGAAGCTCGCCCTGTTGTTGCAGGGTCTTAAGGGTTTCGGCCAGCAGGGCCTGCAGCTGTGCTTTCATGTGTGGGTTCTATCTCAAAAGAATCGTGGATGTCGGACACAAGTGGGGCATTATCCCTTGTCTGCGCGCTGAATAAAATGGCGGTTTGGTGATAACCGTCAGAACATTTCCATCGGGTCCACATCTAGCGACCAGCGCACCTTGCGTGCGGCCTTCATGCCTTCCATTTCCACCAGTAATTGCGTGAGCAAGCGGTGCAGCGGCGCGCGTTGCGGGCATTGCAGCAACAATTGTGCGCGGTAGCGACCGGCGCGCCGCTCCATGGGGGAGGGCACGGGGCCCCAGGCTTCCGCCTCGCCGAGTCCGATCTGCTGGCATAACGTGAGCACCTCGAACAAGAACTGCATGGGTGCCTGCTGTTCCACGGCCTCGGCGCGTATCAGGGCGAGGTGACTGAAGGGCGGCATCTGCGCCAGCTCTCTTTCTTCGAGGGCCGTCTCAGCGTAGGCGTCGTAGCCGGCCTCGATGAGGCGGTTGAGCAGGGGGTGATCGGGGTGGTGGGTCT
>JABURT010000051.1 GCA_014762495.1 Gammaproteobacteria bacterium
TCTTCCGCCAGTTCCACCGCCCCTTCCATCTTGGCACTGCCACCGGTGAGGACGATGCCCGCGGCACACAGGTCCTCGAAGCCGCTGCGGCGCAGTTCTTCGTGGACCAGGGTGAACAGCTCCTCATAGCGGGGCTCAATCACCTCGGCCAGGGTTTGGCGCGCCAGTCGCCGCGGCGGCCGCTCACCCACGCTGGGGACCTCAATGGTCTCCTCCGGGTTGGCCAGCTGGGTCAGGCAACAGGCGTATTTGATCTTGATCTCCTCGGCATGCTGGGTTGGTGTGCGCATGGCCACGGCGATGTCATTGGTAACCTGGTCGCCGGCGATGGGGATCACTGCGGTGTGACGAATGGCCCCCTCGGAGAAGATGGCCATGTCGGTGGTACCGCCGCCGATGTCCACCAGACAGACCCCCAGCTCTTTTTCGTCCTCGGTCAGCACCGAGTAGCTGGAGGCGAGCTGCTCGAGGATGATGTCGTCCACCTCCAGGCCACAGCGGCGCACGCACTTGACGATGTTCTGCGCCGCACTCACCGCGCCGGTCACCATGTGCACCTTGGCCTCAAGGCGGACGCCGGACATACCGATGGGCTCGCGCACCCCTTCCTGGTTATCGATGATGAATTCCTGCGGAATGATGTGCAGGATCTTCTGATCCGCGGGAATGGCCACCGCCTTGGCGGCATCGATGACCCGCTCCACGTCACTCTGGGTCACCTCCTTGTCACGGATGGCAACGATGCCGTGGGAATTGAGGCTGCGGATGTGGCTGCCGGCGATGCCGGCATAGACCGAGTGAATCTGGCAACCGGCCATGAGCTCGGCCTCCTCCACTGCGCGCTGAATGGACTGGACGGTCGACTCGATATTGACCACCACACCCTTCTTCAGACCGCGAGACGGATGCGAGCCGATGCCGATGATCTCCACATTGCCCTCCATGCTGATCTCACCAACGATGGCCACCACCTTGGAGGTACCGATATCCAGGCCCACTATTAGGTTCTTTTCACTCTTCTTAGACATAGGCTGTCTCCCGGGCGGCGCGGCGCGCCCCCTTTTTCCACTCCACGGCGAAACCGTTTGTATATCTCAAATCAATCCTGTTAATGCCTTCCGAACGTGCTGCCAGACTCTGCGGATAGACGTGCACGAAACGCAGCAACTGGCGCTCGCGGTCCTGTCGCCCAAGTAGCAGCTCGATCCCGTTGTCCAGTTTCACCTGCCAGGCTCTGCGTGCGTCCATCGTCAGTCGCGCGATACCAAGGCCTACGGGTTTGAGCATCTGGCTCATGTCGCGGTAGGCCTTGAGTACGGCCTCCTCCTGGCCGTCCGGACCATCGAGCTTGGGCAATCCGTCCGGGAAGCTCTCGGGCTCGGCGGAAAAACGCTGAGCCTTTTTATCCAGCAGGCTGCCCTCGCCCCAATGCGCTACCGCATGGTGTTCAAACACACTCAGTCGCAGGGTATCGGGCCATTTGCGTGTCACCGTGACGTGTTCCACCCAGGGTAGCGATTCGGTGAGATCACGCACCTCACCCACATCGACGCTGAACAGCCCGCCCAGTTCCACACCGTTCAATGCATCGCGGATCTGTTTTGCATCCACCTTGCGGAAGTCACCCTCAACCTCGATCGCCCGCAGGGGTAAGGTATCGGGAGCCAGCAGCCACTTGGCGCCCCAGGAGATGGCCACGGCCAGGAGCAGCCCCGTGACCAGGGACAACAGGATGCGGGCATCCACAACCTCCCAGAAACCGATATGTTCGCGTGGTACACGGGCCTGACGTCTAGCCATGGGCCACCTCCATACTCCCCTCAAGGATGCGCATCACCAGGTCATCGAATTCGATCCCCGCCGCCCTGGCCGCCATCGGCACCAGGCTGTGGTCGGTCATGCCCGGCAATGTATTGCTCTCCAGTAGCCAGGGGCGGCCGGCTTCGTCCAGCATGATGTCGACGCGGCCCCAGCCATGCGAGCCGAGGACATCGAAGGCTTCCAGCGCCAGTTGCTGCAACTCGGCCTCCTTGTCCTCATCCAGTCCACATGGGCACTGATAACCCGTGTCGTCGGAGACATACTTGGCATCGAAATCGTAGAACTCCGCCGCCGGTTGCAGGCGAATCAGAGGCAGCGACTCGCGCCCCAGGATCGCCGCAGTGTATTCGCTACCGTGAATCCAGCTTTCGGCCAGCACCGCATCATCGAACTCGATGGCCTTGTCAAAGGCCGCCTGCAACTGAGCCGCGTCACTCACCTTGCTCATACCAATACTGGAGCCCTCGCGAGCGGGCTTGACCATGATCGGCAGGCCGAGTTTTGCAACCACCGTGTCGCCGTCGAATCCCGGTTTGAGCATTTCGAATGCCGGGGTAGGCAGGCCTGCACCCAGCCATAGCTGTTTGGTACGCAGCTTGTCCATGGACAGGGCCGAAGCCATCACGCCGCTACCGGTATAGGGGATACCGAGGATCTCCAGCACGCCTTGCAGCTCACCGTCCTCACCGCCACGGCCATGGAGGATGTTAAAGGCACGATCAAAGGCCCCGCCCTGAAGCACCTGGACCACGTTACGGTCCACGTCCACACCATGGGCATCGACACCGCGAGCCTTGAGCGCCGCGAGCACGGCAGCACCACTTTTTAGCGACACCTCACGCTCGGCGGACCAGCCGCCCATCAATACCGCTACCTTTCCAAATGCCTTTGACGTCATCTAGACCGGCTCCCCCACGATGCGTACCTCGCGTTGCAATGTAATACCTGTCTTGTCCTTCACAATTGCCGCCACCTCTTCGATGAGGGCCTCGATTTGAGCGGCACTCGCGCCACCCGTGTTGATAATGAAATTGGCATGTTTGTCCGAGACGCAGGCCTTGCCGATGCAATGGCCCTTGAGCCCACAATGCTCAATGAGACGCGCCGAATGATCGCCCTGCGGATTACGGAACACCGAGCCCGCATTGGCCTCCTTGGTCGGTTGACTGGCGCCACGCTTGTCCAGCAGTTCACGGATGCGCTGCCGACCCGATTCGGTATCCCCTGTCTCCAGTTGCAGGTGGGCGGCGACGAACCACTCATCCTGAGGCCCATGGACGTGGCGATATGCCACCTCGTACTCATCTGGCCGGCGCAGATGACGCTGACCGCGACGGTCCAGTGTCTCCACCGCGACCACCTTGTCCCAGGTCTCGCCACCGAAGGCACCGGCGTTCATGGCCAGGGCCCCACCCATGGTGCCGGGGATACCGGCCAGAAACTCCACCCCAACCAGACCCTGGCGAGCGCAGAAGCGCGCCACCTTGGCGCAGGGGACCCCGGCCTCGGCGCGCACCACGTTCCCCTCCAACCGCTCCATTTCTGCCAGCAGGTTGGTGGTGAGGATCACTGTGCCGCGAATGCCGCCATCCCGTACCAACAGGTTGCTGCCCAGGCCCAGCCAGAATAACGGCTCGTCGGTGGTCAGTTGCGATAAAAACAACGCCAGGTCATCGAGGTCCGCCGGCTTATAGAGTCGCTCGGCCGGCCCGCCCACACGCCATGAGGTATGGCGCGACATGGCCTCATTTTCCATCAGTTCGCCGCGCAGGGCGGCTTGTCGCTGTTCCGCCATCATCCGTCCTGCCTCAATTGCTCCGCCAGGGAAGCAGCCAGGGTGCCGACATTGCCGGCGCCCATGGTCAGTACCAGGTCGCCTTCCTGGATCATTTCGTTCAGCACATTGGGCACTTCGTCGAGGCTGTCGACGAAGACCGGGTCCACCTGTCCGCGGGTACGAATTCCACGCGCCAGGGCTCGACCATCGGCCTGGGAGATGGGGGCCTCGCCGGCGGGATAGACCTCCAGCAACAGCAAGGCATCCACCGTGGAAAGTACCTGTACGAAATCATCGAACAGGTCACGCGTACGGGTATAGCGATGGGGCTGAAAGACCACCACCAGACGGCGCTCGGGCCAGCCGTTACGGGCCGCCTCGATGGTGGCGGCCAGTTCGCGAGGATGGTGACCGTAGTCATCCACCAGCATGACCTGTCCTTTGGCGGTCATGATCTCGCCGTTGATCTGGAAGCGCCGGCCGATCCCCTGGAAGGATTCCAGGCCGCGCTTGATGGCCTCGCCTTCGACACCCAGCTCATGGGCGATGGCAATGGCGGCCAGGGCATTGAGCACATTGTGTCGACCGGGCAGGTTGAGGCGTATCTTGAGGTCATCACTGCCATCGCCGAAGCTCACCGTGAACTGAGTCATCTGGCCCTGCTGGGTGATCTCACCGGCACGAATATCCGCCCCCTCGCTGTCGATGCCATAGGTGAGCACCGGCTTGGTCACCTCGGCGATCAACTCACGCACCACCGGCTCGTCCACGCACATCACCGCCAGCCCATAGAAGGGCAGGCTGTGCAGGAACTGGATAAAGGTCTGTTTGAGTTGCTCAAAATCGCCGTGGTAGGTCTCCATGTGATCGGCATCGATATTGGTGACGATGGCCATCATCGGGCTCAAATGCAGGAAGGAGGCATCGCTCTCGTCGGCCTCGGCCACCAGGTAGCGACTGGCGCCCAGGCGTGCATTGGCCCCGGCGCTATTGAGCTTGCCGCCGATGACAAAGGTCGGGTCCAGACCGCCCTCGGCGAGCAGACTTGAGACCAGAGAAGTCGTGGTGGTTTTGCCATGGGTACCGGCAACGGCAATACCGAAACGGAAACGCATCAGCTCGGCCAGCATCTCGGCACGTGGCACGATGGGGATACGCCGGTCGTGGGCCTCAATGACCTCGGGATTGTCTTCCTTCACGGCCGAGGAGATCACCACCACGTCCGAATCCTTCACGTTCTTTGCACCATGGCCACGACCGATACGCGCGCCCAGTTCGGCCAGGCGTCGGGTGGTGGCGTTTTCATTCAAATCGGAGCCGGAGACCTCATAGCCCAGATTCAGCAACACCTCGGCGATGCCACTCATGCCGACGCCACCGATGCCCACGAAGTGGATACGACGAATTCGGCCCATACCGTGCTCGTCGGGATTGATGGCGGCTCTTTGATTGACGGCTTCAACCACGCATCACCTCCAGACACTGATTCATAACCTCATCGGTTGCATTGGGCATGGCCAGGCTATGGGCCTGCTCGGCCATCTTGCGGATCCGCTCGCGCCCGGCCATCGCATCGGCCATAAATTCTTCAAGACGCTTGACCAGCTCTTCCACCGTTAGTTGTGCCTGGGGAATGATCTCGGCCGCACCGTGTTCGGCAAGGTAGCGGCCATTGACCGTCTGGTGGTCATCCACTGCATAGGGATAAGGAACCAGGATGGCGCCGACCCCCGCCGCTGCCAACTCCGCCACGGTCATCGCACCGGAGCGGCAAACCACGACGTCGGCCCATTCATAGGCGGTGTTCATGTCGTCGATAAAGGGCTCGACCCGGGCCTCGATTCCAGCACCGGAATAGGTATCCTGAGTCAGTTCGCAATTGTGCTTGCCGCATTGGTGCCAGACCTCAACCGCGGCGGTGTCCTCCAGTGCGGCGATGGCCTCTGGCACGATCTGGTTAAGAGCCAGTGCCCCCTGGCTGCCGCCCACCACCAGCAGTCGCAGCGCACCCTCACGCCCGTTCAGGCGCTCATCGGGAACGGCAAGTTTGGCGATGTCGGCGCGCACCGGGTTGCCGGTATGGCGCACGCGCTGTGAATTTTTGAAGGCACCGGGGAAGGCCTCAAGAATGCGTGTGGCGATGCGTGAGAGAAGTCGATTGGTCATGCCGGCGATGGCGTTCTGCTCGTGGATCACCAGTGGGATACCGATCAAACGGGCCATGACTCCACCCGGTCCAGTCACAAAGCCGCCCATACCCAATACCACATGAGGACGGAACCGAAGCAGTACCTTGAGGGCCTGGGCCATGGCCACGGCCAGGCGCAAGGGCGCCAGCACCAGGCTGAGCTTGCCCTTACCACGCAGTCCACTGATGGAGATATAGTCGATGGGAAATCCCTGCTTCGGCACCTGCACCGACTCCATACCACGGCGGGTGCCGAGCCAACGCACCTCCACGCCCTGCGCTTTCAATGCGTGGGCCACGGCGAGGGCCGGGAAGACGTGGCCGCCGGTACCACCCGCCATGATCATGACCTTCTTCACCATGACGGCTGCCCTCCCATCTTGGCCTGACGTGGGAAACGGGTTTCGAAATCCACGCGCAAGACAATGGCCATGGCCATGCACATGACCACGATACTACTGCCGCCGTAACTCATCAGGGGCAGGGTCAGGCCCTTGGTGGGCAACACGCCCATATTGACGCCGATGTTGATAAAGGCCTGCATGCCGAACCAGAGGCCGATGCCGTAGGCGAGGAAGCTGTGGAATAACTTGCCCGCCTCGTGCGCGCGCCGCCCGATGAGCATGATGCGCCAGGTGATAAAGCTGTAGACCGCGATCACCATCATGCTGCCCACCAGGCCCAACTCCTCGGCGGTAACGGCGAACAGGAAATCGGTATGCGCCTCGGGCAGGTAGAACAGTTTCTGGATGCTGCCGCCCAGACCGGCACCGAACCAACCGCCCTGGCCCACAGCGATGAGGGCCTGAGTGAGCTGAAAGCCACTGTTAAAGGGATCGGCCCAGGGGTTCATAAAGGCGGTGAGGCGTTCGACGCGGTATGGCGCAGACAGGATCAGGCCCGCCACCAGCAGCCCCACCACCAGTAACAGCAGCCCAAACAGGCGCAGGCGCACGCCGCCGAGAAAGAGCATGCCCATCACCGTGGCGCCGAGCACGGCGGCGGCGCCGAAGTCGGGCTCCAGCAACAGCAGTACACCGGCTGCCGCGAGCAGGACCATGGGCTTGAGGAAACCGGCGGCGGTGTTTTGCACCTCGTCGATGCGCCGCGCCATGTAATCGGCCACATAGATAATCATGAACAGCTTGAACAGTTCCGAGGGCTGCACATTGAAAGGGCCCACATGCAGCCAGCGCACGCTGCCGTTGACCTCGCGGCCGATGATGGGCACCAGGATGAGCAGGACAAAACCGAACAGCAACAGGCTGGCGCCACTCCTTTGCCAGAATTCCAGGTCCAGGCGCAGGATGGCGTAGGCCAGGCTGAGTCCGATGCCGACGAAGACCGATTGACGAATAAGATAATAAAGCGGTTCGCCCAGGCGGCGATCGGCGGTGTCGATGGAGGCAGAGGCCACCATTACCATGCCAAGACCAATGATAAACAACAGGGCCCAGAACAGCGGCATGTCAAAGCGGTTCTGATTGGCGCTAATGGCCTGGTTGCGGCTTTGAGAAACGCTATGTCCTATCTCAGGCACCATCTGCCAGCCCCCTTACCGCGGCCATAAAGACCTCGCCGCGCTCCTCGTAATTACGAAACATGTCAAAACTGGCGCAGGCCGGTGACAACAGAACACTGTCGCCAACCCGGGCCACGGCGGCGGCCTGTTCGACGGCTCGCTGCATGTCCCGGGCAAAGCTCACTTCGGTGCCGCCCGCGATGGCCTCGGCGATCAGGGATGCATCGCGGCCGATGAGCACCGCCTGTCGGACTTTGTCCGCCACTGCGGTACGCAATGGCCTGAAATCCGCGCCCTTGCCTTCACCTCCAGCAATCAAAACCAGCTGCCCCGCCAGGCCCTCGATAGCGGCAACGGTTGCCCCCACGTTTGTGCCCTTGGAATCGTTGTAGTAATTCACGCCATCGATCTCGGCCACCCACTGGGTGCGATGCGGCAGGCCGGCGAATTCCCGTAAGGTTGCCAGCATGGCCGGCTGAGGCAGACCGGCGGCCTCGCCCAGGGCCAGGGCCGACAGGGCATTGGCCAGATTGTGACGACCCGGAAGCTTTAATTCGTCGCAGGCGAGCAGTTTTTCCTCACCCCGCGACAACCATGCAGCACCCGCATCCTGTCGTATGCCGTACTCACCCTCACCGGGCACCTCCAACGTAAAACCGATCTGCCGGCGTCCCGACTCGGCCATCGCCACTACCGCGGGGTCGTCACGATTGATGACCATGACACCGCAGCCCTGATAGATGCGACGCTTGGCCTCGGCGTACTCGGTCTCGCCGTCATAGCGATCCATGTGGTCGGCGCTGAGATTGAGAACCACGGCGGAGACGGGCTTGAGGCTGGCGGTTGTCTCCAGTTGAAAGCTGGAGAGCTCCAGCACGTAGAGTTCGTAGTCGTCGTCCAGCAATTCCAGCACCGGGGTGCCGATGTTGCCGCCGACGGCGACCCGAAGACCGGCCCTTTTCGCCATCTCACCTACCAGCATGGTGACGGTGCTCTTGCCGTTGGAACCGGTAATAGCCACCACCGGGGCCTGGGCCAGGCGGGCGAACAGCTCAATATCGCCCACTACCTCGGCGCCCCGCTGACGCGCGGCGGCAATGGCGGGTTCCTTCACCGACAGACCGGGGCTGACCACCAGCACATCGGCCTGCGCCAGCAGCGGGCTATCCAGACCGCCGGTGACAACCTCAAGCTCGGGCCATTCGCGACGCAAGTCCGCCAGGCCCGGCGGCTCGGCACGACTGTCGACCACGCTCACCTTGTGGCCTCGAGCGGCCAAAAATCGCGCACAGGCGAGCCCGGTCTTGCCCAGACCCACAACCAAATAGTGGACCTTGGCCAGACCGTTATTAAGCTCGTTTGTCATGTCGTTTGCCGTCGCTGCCATATCGCTCGCTTAACGTATCTTCAGACTGGACAGACCGATCAACACCAGGATGACGGTGATAATCCAGAATCGGACAATGACCCGCGGTTCGGGCCAACCCTTGAGTTCAAAATGGTGATGCAGGGGCGCCATGCGAAAGATGCGCTTGCCGGTCAGTTTGTAGGAAGCCACCTGCAGGGCCACCGACACGGTCTCCATCACGAATACCCCACCCATGATGAAGAGCACCAGTTCCTGGCGCACGATGACCGCCAGCACACCGAGGGCCGCACCCAGGGCCAGGGCGCCTACGTCGCCCATGAAGACCATGGCCGGGTAGGCGTTGAACCAGAGAAAACCGAGACCGGCCCCACCCAGTGCAGCGGCGAACACAATCAGTTCGCCCACGCCGGGTACATAGGGGATACCGAGATAAGCGGCGAAATTGGCGTTGCCGGTGACATAGGCAAAGATCCCGAGGGCCCCACCGACCAGCACCGTCGGCATGATGGCCAGACCATCGAGACCGTCGGTGAGGTTGACCGCGTTACTGGAGCCGACGATGACGAAATAGGTCAGTACCACGAACAATATCCCCAGCTCGAAATGGACATCCTTGAGGAAGGGCAGGATCAGGGTGGTCTCGATGGGACTGGTGGCACTCTGGTACAGGTAGATAGCCGCGACCAGACCGAACACCGATTGCCAGAAATACTTGTAACGCGAGGCCAGCCCCTTGGGGTCCTTGCGGATGAGCTTGATGTAGTCGTCGATAAAGCCGATGGCACCGAAGGCGAACATCACGGTCAGCACCACCCAGACGAAGCGGTTGGAGAGGTCCGACCACAGCAGGGTGGACAGACCGATGGCGACGATCAACAGGGTCCCGCCCATGGTCGGGGTACCCGCCTTTTCCAGGTGTGATTCGGGGCCGTCGTTACGAATGGGCTGACCCATTTGATGAAAGTTGAGCCGACGGATCATCCACGGCCCGATCAAAAAGGAGATGGCCAGCGCCGTCAGGGTGCCGAGAATGGCCCGCAGGGTCAGGTACTGGAAGACGTTGAAGCCGCTGTAGAACTGTTCCAGGTATTCGGTCAAATAGAGCAACATTATTGTTTTTCCTCTGTGTCGGTTGCCAGCGCCTCGACCACCTGTTCCATCTGCATGCGCCGTGATCCCTTGACCAGCAGGGTCAAATCCTTGCCCATCCGCTCGCGCAGGCGGCTGATCAGGGTCTCTTTATCGGTGAAATGAACCGCCGCCTCGCCAAAGCGCTCGGCGGTCGCGCGACAGTGTTCCCCCACGCAATAGAGGGCATCCACGCCCATGCTGCGCGCCAGCTCGCCCATCTCGGCATGAATGAGTTCGGCATCGCCACCCAGCTCGCCCATGTCTCCAAGCACCAGCACCCGCCTGCCGGCCCGCGCGCTCAGCACTTCCAGCGCGACCTTGAGCGAAGAGGGGTTGGCGTTGTAGGTGTCGTCGATGATGAGCGCACCCTCACGACCCGGACGCAGCCGGAGACGCCCATTCACGCCCTCGACAGACTCCAGCCCCTGCTGGACCTGTTGCAGGGTGGCGCCCGCGGCGATGGCCGCGGCGCTAGCCGCCAGGGCGTTAAGGACGTTGTGACGACCGGGCAACTTGAGATTTACATCGCATTGACCCAGCGGGGTCGTGAGCTTGAGTAATTGTCCCTGGGCCACCTGACTCACCTCGGCGCTGACGTCGGCCGCCTGCTGCAGGCCGAAACTCATGACCTGGCGACCCTGATTGAGGCCGCGCCAGTAATCGGCGTAGGTATCGTCGGCATTGACGACGGCGATGCCGTCCTCGTCGAGACCAGCGTAGATCTCTCCCTTGGCACGAGAGACCCCTTCGACGCTGCCAAAGCCCTCGAGATGGGCCTGGCCGGCATTGGTGATCATGGCCACCGTGGGCCGGGCCAGTCGGGTCATGTAATCGATCTCGCCATGATGGTTGGCGCCCATTTCAATCACGGCGAACAGATGTTGCGGACGTAGGCGCAGCAGCGTCAGCGGCATGCCGATGTCATTGTTGTAGTTGCCGGCGGTGGCCAGCACCGGTCCCGAGCAAGCCAGGATGGCGGCGGTCATCTCCTTGACCGTGGTCTTTCCATTGCTGCCGGTCACGGCCACCACCGGGATCTGGAACTGTTGACGCCAGCTGGCGCCCAGTTGGCCCAGGCCCAGCCGGGTATCACTCACCAGCAATTGCGGCATGCTGGAGAGATCGGGTGTATCCACCATCAGGGCGGCTGCGCCCTTCTCCTCGGCCTGGTCGAGGAAGCGGTGGCCATCAAAGCGTTCGCCACGCAGGGCGATAAACAGCTGACCCGACTTGAGCGTACGGGTGTCGGTGCTGACACCGTCGAACTGCACGGTCTTGTCACCGACCACGGTCGCGTCGATTGCTTTGGCTGCCTGTGCCAGACTCATCATGACTCCCACGGGCCCTGACCCGTCTCGTCTGCCCCGGCATCCGCCAGGGCCTGTCGTACAATTTCACTATCATCGAAGGGCAGACGCCGGCCCTCGATCTCCTGGTAATCCTCGTGTCCCTTGCCCGCCACCAGCACCACGTCCCCGCTACCCGCCTGGCGGATGGCCGCACCAATAGCCGCGGCTCGATCCAGTTCCAGCTGTGCCTTGTCGGGGGACTGCATCCCGCCGAGGATGGCCTCGGCAATGGCTAAGGGCGATTCGCCACGCGGATTGTCGTTGGTGATGACCACCGTATCCGAGCGCAACTCGGCAATGGCGCCCATTTGTGGCCGCTTGCCGGGATCGCGCTCGCCACCACATCCGAATACACACCACAGCCGGCCCTGTGCATGGTCGCGCAGAGAACTCAACACCTGTTCGAGCGCATCGGGGGTGTGGGCATAGTCCACCACCACCAGGGGCCGGCCCGACTTACCACCGAAGCGTTCCATGCGACCTGGCACCGCCTTGAGCAGGGCCATTCGGGACAGGGCCACATCCAGTGCCAGCCCCTGTGTGAGCAAGGTCCCGAGCACCGCCAGTGCATTGCTGACGTTAAAACGTCCCAACAGGCCACTGTGGAAACGACCGCCTCCCCAGCTGCTGTCGATGTCGACCTCGACCCCCTCACCCGTGGCATGGATGCGGCTGGCCCAGAGCCAGTGGCAATTAGCCGGCGCCGGATGTGCCTGCAGTCCATAGACCACCGTCTCGACCCTGTCGGCGAGGGTCGCCAGCAGTGATTCGGCGAAGGGATCGTCCAGGTTGATCACGGCCCGGCGCAGGCCCGGCCAGCTGAACAGCCGTGCCTTGGCGGCACCATAGCTCTCCATATCGCCGTGGTAATCCAGGTGATCACGACTGAGGTTTGTAAACACCGCCGTATCGAAGGCCACGCCATTGACACGGGCCTGGTCCAGGCCATGGGAGGAGACCTCCATGGCGACGTGGGCCACGCCCTGTTCATATTGTTGCGCCAGCAGGGATTGAACCGTGATGGCATCGGGAGTGGTATGGCTGGCCCGCTGTTCCCGGCCCAGCGGGCCGTTGCCCAGGGTGCCGATGACACCACTTTGGGCGTCGGCCGACAGGGCCGTTGCCAGGAATCGGCTGACCGAGGTCTTGCCATTGGTCCCGGTGATTCCGATGACCGTCATCTTGTGTGACGGGTCGGCATAGAATCGAGACGCAATGGTACCCAAATTCTGACGCAATTTGGTGACCCCCATCACGGGCACACCGATCGCGTCCACCTCGGACAAGTCGGTCGCGTCGATCAGGATCGCCACGGCGCCGCGGGAAACGGCGTCCTGTATGTACTGCTGTCCGTGATCACGCCCGCCCGCCAGGGCACAGAACAGCGTCCCGGCCGCAACCTTGCGGCTGTCCAGGGTCATCGCCTCAATTTCACGGTCCTGAGACGGCACCACCTCGGCGAAGCCGTCCAGCAGTGTGCTCAGTTTCATCGCCCTGTTCAGGTCCGTGGCCGCCATCATGCGTGACCTCCCGCCGCGTCCACGTCGACCAGGTTGTTGATGTCGTCCGGAGGAATATCGAGCAGGCGCAGGGCGCCGCTCATGACACGGGCGAAGACCGGTGCCGCCACGCGGCCGCCGTAGTATTCGCCGCGACTGGGTTCGTCTACCATCACCACCATGACCAGGCGTGGGGCGCTGGCCGGCACCATGCCGGCGAACACCGCTATGTAGCGGTCTTCGGCATAGCCACCGGCGGCGTTGGGCTTTTTCACCGTGCCGGTCTTGCCGGCGACGCGGTACCCGGCAATGCGGGCCCGCTTGCCGGTACCGCCGGCGGAGACTACGCCCTCCATCATGCCGCGCACGGCACTGAGCGTCGCGGGCGTGAAAACCGCATCGCCGGAACGTTCATCGGCCTGTTCGCGATCAATACGCAGGAAGGAGACAGGACGCAGGCGACCGTCATGGGCCAGCACCGTGTAGGCATGCGCCAGTTGCAGGGGGGTGACCGAGAGACCGTATCCGAAGGACATGGTGGCCTGTTCAAAGGCGCTCCAACTGCCATAATCGTGCAGGGTGCCGTGGGATTCGCCGGGATAACCACTGCCGGTGGGGGCACCGAAACCAAGCAGGGCGAAGGTCTCCCAGAACTGACCCGGGTTGAGTGAAAGCGCGATGCGGCTGGCGCCGACATTGCTCGACTTCTGGATCACCGTGGCAAGATCGATGGGGCCGTAGTTACGTACGTCCTTCACCATGTGTTCGCCCAGGGTGTAAAAGCCGGGCGAGGTGTCCACCACCGTGTCGGGCTGGTAACGCCCGCTCTTGAGGGCCGCGGCGATGGTGAAGGGTTTGATGGTGGAACCGGGCTCGAATACATCGGTCACCGCCCGGTTGCGATATAACTGGCCGCGCAGGCCGCTGCGATTATTGGGATTAAAGGCCGGCTGGTTGACCATGGCCAGCACCTCGGCGGTCCGGGCATCGAGCACCACGGCGGCGCCGGAGTGGGCACCATGGGCCTGCACCGCGGCCTTCAGTTCGCGGTAGGCGAGATACTGGATCCGACGATCAATCGACAGCACCAGTTCCTTGCCCGGTTGCGGTGCCTTTAGACGCTCGACGTCCTCGACGATGTGGCCGAGACGATCCTTGATCACGCGCTTGCTGCCGTTCTTACCCGAGAGCCAGTCGTCATAGGCCAGCTCCAGCCCCTCCTGGCCCTTGTCGTCGATGTTGGTGAAACCGACGATGTGACCGGTCACTTCGCCGGCCGGATAGTAGCGCCGATATTCACGTTGCAGGTAGACACCCGGTATGTCCAGCGCCTTGACCCGGGCCGCACGCGCCGGGTTGATGCGGCGATCAATATAGACGAACTCGCGCTCGGTGCGATTACGCAGCTTGCCGGCAATGGCCGGAACCTTCATCTCCAGGACCCTCGCCAGTTCCGGCCAGCGCTCGCGCGCGGACTCGAACTCTGAAGGATTGACCCAGACCGAGTCCACCGGCGTGCTGATGGCGAGGGACTCGCCGTGGCGATCGACGATCATGCCGCGATGGGCATTGAGGGTGACGGTGCGTAGGTGGCGGGCGGCGCCCTCTTCCTGCAAAAAGTCCTTGCTGAAAATGTGCAGATCGAAGGCGCGCAGCAACAACACCAATGCGGCGACGGACATCAGGCCCGCCACCACATAGAGGCGCTTGTTGTGTGACTGTGTGTCGTTCTGCTTGCTCACGGCCTTATCACCACCACTTCATCAAAATTGGGCTGGCTCATCCCCAGCTGCTTGCGGGCGATCCCCTCGATGCGGGCATGGGTCGCCCAGGTACTCTGTTCCAGTTGCAGACGCCCCCAGTCCAGGTTGAGGTTGTCGCGCTCGGTCTGCAGTCCCTGCAGGGTGACAAAGAGAGTGCGCTCCATGTGGTTGGCGTAGACCACGCCAATGGCGCTGAACATAACTGCCGCCAGCAACGAGATGATTATCACGCCTCTCTCCATCATCCTCTCCTTCATGCCCTCTTCTGGGCCACCCGCATCACCGCGCTGCGGGCACGGGGGTTATTCTTGATCTCGTGTTCGCTCGGGTAGACAGGTTTACCCTCTACCGTCATCTCTCCCAGCCGGATCTGGTCCTGGCGTATGGGCAGGTCCGGCGGCAGGTCTTGACCGCGCGCCTGGTCGCGCATGAAACGCTTGACCAGACGGTCCTCCAGCGAGTGGAAACTAATCACCACCAGCCTCCCACCGGGCGCCAGCAGGGACACGCTTTGCGCCAGGCACCGTTCCAACTCTTCCAGCTCGCCATTCACCTGAATACGAATGGCCTGGAAGCTGCGCGTGGCAGGATCCTTGCCCCGCTCCCGTGTCGGCACCGCGGCGGCGATAATGGCCGCCAGGCGGTCCGTAGTGTCTATCGCCGCCTCGCCTCGCTCACGCACGATGGCCCGGGCGATGCGTTTGGCGAAACGTTCTTCGCCGTACACCTTTAATACCCGGGCGATCTCGCGCTCGTCCGCCTCGGCCAGCCACTCCTGTGCGCTCAGGCCACGCTCCGGATCCATGCGCATGTCCAGCGGGCCGGCATGGCGAAAACTGAAGCCGCGGCTGGCATCGTCCAACTGCGGGGATGAGACCCCCAGGTCCAGCAGGATCCCGTCCACCTGTCCCGTCCAGCCGCGCGCCTCGACCTGTTGCGCCAGCTCGGTAAACGAGCCGCGGTGGATGGCGAAACGTCCATCCTCGCCGAACAAGGCCTGGGCCGTCGCCAGCGCCTGTGGGTCCTTGTCGATAGCCAGCAGATGGCCCTCGGGACCGAGCTGCTCGAGGATACGGCCGCTGTGCCCGCCGCGACCAAAAGTGGCGTCGACATAGCGGCCGTCTGGCCTCACCTGCAGCGCTGCCACCGCCTCGTTCAGGAGGACCGTGGTGTGTTGGTAGTCACTCACCATGGCCGCCTAGAGAGACAGGGATTCCAGATCGGCCGTGAGATCCAGCACCTCGTCACTCTCGTCCGAGAGCCACTCGTCGCGACGGCCATTCCAGCGCTCCTCATTCCACAGCTCAAACTTATTGCCCTGACCGATGAGCACCACACGCTTCTCCAGACCGGCAAACTCGCGTAGGGGGGGGGGAACGAGAATTCGGGCGGAGGCGTCCAGTTCGACCTCGGTGGCATGACCAATGAGCATACGTTGCAGCAGGCGTGCGGATTTATTCAGGTTGGGGAGGCGGGTGAGCTTGCGCTCGATCTCTTCCCACTCGGGCAGGGGATAGAGCAACAGGCAATGATCACGGTCGACCGTGACCACCAGCTGGTTGTCGCAGTTGTCGGCCAATAGGTCACGATACTTCGCAGGCATCGCCATACGACCCTTGGCATCCAGATTGAGCGCGTTTACGCCACGGAACAAGGTCCGTCCCCCCCATGTCGGGAATTCCACTAATTCCCACTATGATCCACTTCGCTACACTATAGGTAGCGAGATCCCCCAGTGTCAAGCGGTTTTATGCCATATAAATGTGAATTTCTGCTTAATTCACAGTAGCTTAGCGAGGTGGGGGAAGGGCCCGTGACGGACCACACCCTAACAAGATTGATGTACAAATCAAGGGCTTGCGGATCAAAGATCGAGTGGAATATGAAGAGTGGGAGAGCCGACCTATAAGCCGGGTTCTGTCGTGGGCAATCATTCATCTGGGATGCACGTCACCGTGCACCTCGAGCAACCTACCCGGGAGCCATGCGGACCACACGTTGCGGCTTGCGCCGCCTGCCCCCCTATTTGGTCTTGCTCCAGGTGGGGTTTACCCTGCCACCGCTGTTGCCAACGGCGCGGTGCGCTCTTACCGCACCATTTCACCCTTACCGGCGCCCCAACCGAGATTGGCGCGCTTAGGCGGTATATTTTCTGCGGCACTTTCCGTAGGCTTTCGCCCCCCAGGCGTTACCTGGCACCTTGTCCTGTGGAGCCCGGACTTTCCTCCCTACCTATTAATATAGATAGAGCGATTGCCGAGTCGGCTCTCCCGGCGGCCATTTTAATCGGCCTTGGCCTGAAGCGATAGCGCGTACTGGTAGATGGCGTTCTTTTTCAGGCCGGTGATCTTCACCGCCAATGAAACCGCCTGCTTGAGCGGAAGCTCTTGCAGTAGTGTCTCCACCGTATGGCGCGCTGCCTCGTCGAGTTCGTGTCCGCTTTGCGGCTCGGCACCATGGACCAGGATCACAAACTCCCCCTTCTGCTGATTGGGATCGGAGGCGACCCATTCTTGCAGCGCCGCCAGGTTGTCGCCGTGGACGGTCTCGAAACGCTTGGTCAGTTCCCGCGCCATGACCGCCGGGCGCTCCCCACCAAAACAGACGACCATATCGGCCAGGCAATCGAGGATCCGGTGCGGCGCCTCGTAGAAGATCAGGGTACGCGACTCTTCGACCACCTCGGTCAGGCGCTTACGTCGGGCGGAGGCCTTGGCCGGCAGGAAGCCCTCGAAGCAGAACCGATCCGAAGGCAGTCCAGACACCGACATCGCGGCAATGGCGGCACTGGCGCCGGGTATAGGAATAATGGAGATGCCCGCCTGCCGGGCCAGCCGCACCAGGTTCAAACCGGGATCACTCACCAGCGGGGTACCGGCGTCGGAGATAAGGGCCACACTCTCCCCCAGCTGCATGCGTTCGACAAGACGCGGGGCCTGGGCCTGCTCGTTGTGTTCGTGCAGAGCCGACATGGGGCTTGTGATACCATAGTGTTCAAGCAATCGTGCGCTATGCCGGGTATCCTCGGCGGCAATGCAATCCACCCCGGAGAGGACCTCGATGGCCCGCTCGGTGATATCCTTGAGATTGCCGATGGGTGTAGCGACGACAAACAGCTTGCCGGGTTCTGAACTCACGTCTCTTTTACCTTACGCGGTGGACCGATAGACTTGGACCTGAAATCTAACACATGCAGACACGGGACATAATGAAAAGAGCTGCCATCATTTCGATCTTGAGCCTGGGCTTACTTTATCTCGGGGGGTGCGGACAGGCCCCTAAGAAGGACGTCCCGCAGGTGCAGCCACCGGCGGCCAGTCTGCCCAAGCCGCCCGGGACCGAAACCTCCGAGGCCGAGAAGCGCGGCGATCACCTGGCCGCGGCAAGGGAGTATTCCCAACGGGCGGCGCAGTCCAGCGCTGATGAGAAACACTTCTATCAGCTACGCATGGCCGAAAACCTGTTACTCGGGGGTTATTTGGAACCGGCGCGCCAGGCCCTGCAGGAGATGCAGAGTAAGCAACTCAATCCCGACCATCGCAGCAGTCGGCAGATCCTGCTGGCTCGCATCGCACGCCAGGATCGCCAACCGCGTGTGATGCTGGATTACCTGTCGATCACACCGGATACCTCGGTCAGTGTGCCCCTGCGCAAGCAGTACTTCGAGCTTCGTGCAAGCGCCTACCAGATGCTGGGCAATCACTTCGAATACGCGCGCGAGCGCATCCGTCTGGAGCCCTATCTTGCCAAGGATGAAATCGAAGCCAATCACGAGAGCATCTGGAATGCGCTGTCCCTCATTAATACACAGCTGTTATATCAATTTCGCTCCCAACCACCGCCCAACCAATTGAGTGGCTGGCTGGAGCTGGCCCACCTTAGCAAGGCCTATTTAAACCGGCCGCAACTGATGAAACAGAAGCTCAAGGAATGGCGCCGGC
>JABURT010000210.1 GCA_014762495.1 Gammaproteobacteria bacterium
CGTACCAGTGCATGCGACCGCTCAACAGCAGATGGGCCACGAAGACCACGACCGCGAGCACGATGGCCGAGCCCAGTGCCGCGGTGATCCAGGCGATGACGAAGGCCGTGGCCGAGGCCGAAAGACCGCTGAGCCAGCGTCTGCGAGTGAAGATGGTGATCAGTTGCGCCAGGCCCAGGGCAACAAAAAAGATCCAGCCCATACCCGGCTCGTCGGCGGTCTGTCGTGGGGTCTGCGTGGGCGCGACATAATCACCGCCCAGGGCGTCGAGAATGGCGCCCGTGCCGGCAAGGATACCGGCCTCATAGTTCTCTTGTTTAAAGGCGGGGAAGATTTGACGCTGGATAATTTGATGACTGATGGCATCGGTGAGGCGACCTTCCAGACCGTAACCCACCTCGATACGTACCTTGCGTTCCTTGGGCGCGACGATGAGCAGGACGCCGTTGTCCTCATCGGCCTGGCCGATGCCCCAGTGTCGTCCGAGCTGATAGCCGAACTGTTCGATGGCCTGTCCCTGCAGGGAATCGAGGGTCACCACCACCACCTGGTTGCCGCTGGCCTGTTCATGCCCGGCCAGGCGCTGTACCAGTGCCTGCTCGGCCTCGGGCGAAAGCAGGCCCGCCTGATCCACCACCCTCCCGGTCAGTTCGGGAAACGTTGGTGCGGCCCACAGCAGTTGCGGGAGCAGCAAAAGCAGGGCAAGACGGCCGACTAACATATTGCTAAAACGAGACCTGTGGCGTCTGTTGTTCCGCTTCGGTGATCTGGAAGTTCTCCTTCAACTCCGCATCGGAGTAGAGGATGGCGTGCCAGATGCGGCCCGGGAAGGTACGGATCTCGGTATTGTAGCGCTGCACCGCCTGGATATAGTCGCGCCGTGCCACGCTGATTCGGTTCTCGGTACCCTCCAACTGGGACTGCAGTGTCAGGAAGTTCTGGCTCGATTTGAGATCGGGGTAGCGCTCCACCACCACCATGAGTCGGGACAGTGCCGAGGAGAGCGCGGACTGGTTTTGCTGGAACTGCTGGAAGGCCTCGGGATTGGTGAGGATGTCGGCCGGGACCTGGGTCTGCGTGACGCGGGAGCGTGCCTCGGTGACGGCGGTTAATACCTCTTTTTCCTGCGCGGCATAACCCTTGACCGTGGACACCAGATTAGGCACCAGGTCGGCACGGCGCTTGTACTGGTTGAGCACCTGGCTCCAGCTCGCCTTCACCGCCTCGTCGTAGGTGGGGATATTATTGATGCCACAACCACTGAGCACCATGAGCAGTGTCGTCATGGCGGCGGCCAGTCCTAAGGTCTTGAATCGCGGTAACTGCATATTCGGGGCTCCGCTTGCTTGTTCGTTTTAAAATGATAATGCACCAATCTTTCGTCTGAGTCACCTTGTGACCCATCTATTGCCCATGGCGTGACGAAACACCGCCCTGTGGTCTGCTATTCCATGTCTACCGCTTTTTTCCGCTGGCATTTAGCCTTACACTAATTGAAACATAAGCCACACCATAAGAAAGGAATACTATGTCGGATAAAAGGAAGATCCTCGTGGTGGATGATGACGTGCCATTGGCCACGTTAATCACCGAGATACTCGATACCATGGGATATGAAGCCACCACCTTCAATAACAGCATGGATGCGCTCAGGCATTATCAGGAATCGGGTGACAGCTTTGACATGGTCATTACCGATCAGACCATGCCGGGTCTGACCGGCGTTGAACTGGCCAAGGCAATTCTGGAACAAAGCCCCAACATGCCCATCATGCTGTGTACCGGCTTTAGCGAACAGGTGGATGCGGAGCGTGCAAAGTCGCTGGGGATTCAGGGATTTTTGCAAAAACCCATGGATATCCGCGCCATGACCGATGAGGTCAACCGCCTGTTGGGGGAATGAATCTGCCCGACTTGCACGACGAATTGCTGCCGTCCGTGATTGTGTCTCCACTGTTAAAGCTTATCGAATTTTTCGACGAACACACATAACTTATAGAATAAATTGGTATTCCTCCCTAAAATCAAACTATCAAGGAGATGCCAAATCAAAGGTACGGCATGCAGTTGACCCTTTCCAGACTCATCATGTTCATTTCCCTAGTCGCTTTCTCGTTCGGCTGTGACAAGGGCCCGGACAAACCACTAACCATCGCCATGAACGAATGGACAGGGTATCAGCCATTGGTCTATGCGCACAGCATGGGTTATCTGAATCCCAACCAGGTGCATCTGGCGACACTGGGATCCACCAGTGCCTCCTTGATACAGTTTCGAGCCGGCAATGCCGACGCCATCACCGTGACACTCGACGAGGCATTACTACTGAACTCCGAAGGCTATGACATCAGCATTGTCCTGATCATGGACATCTCCAACGGCGGAGATGCAATCGTAAGCAAACCACAAATCAAGACGATTCATCAGCTCAAAGGCAAACGTATCGCCGTCGAGAACACTGCCGTCGGGGCCTATGTCCTGACTCGGGCCCTGCAGCAGGCCAACATGAGCCTTAGCGACATACATCCGGTTCCACTTTCCGCCGACAAACATATCAATCTGTTCAAACTTGAAGATATCGACGCGGTCGTTACCTTTGAACCTACCAAGACAGAACTAAACACCCAGGGTGGCCATATTGTTTTTGACAGCAGCATGATACCGAATGAGATCATAGATGTGCTGGTGATAAACAATGCCAAGCTTAAAACCTACCGTGATGAACTGGAACACGTTATCGATGCCTGGT
>JABURT010000186.1 GCA_014762495.1 Gammaproteobacteria bacterium
TGATGTCGGGGTGGCGGCGAATGACGCCGCTGGCCGGGCAGGGGGCGTCGAGGAGGATGCGATCGAACGGCTTGCCGTCCCACCATTTTCCGGTATCGGCGACGTCGGCGGTGATGAGCTCGGCCTGCAGGTGTAGGCGCTCGAGGTTCTCCTCGATACGCGCCACGCGATCGGCATCGATATCCACCGCCACCGCTTCCACTTCGGGCGAGCTCTCCAGCAACTGTGCGAGTTTACCGCCGGGGGCGGCACAGGCATCGAGGATGCGCTCACCCGCCTCGGCACCGAGCAGAGAGCCGCACAGCTGGGCGGCGGCGTCCTGCACCGAGACCCGGCCCTCGGCGAAGCCGGGCAGGCGCTCCACGCCCACCGCCTGGGCCAGGGTGATGCCGTGCGAGGTGTGGGGAGCGGGCGTCGCCTCGATGTTGGCGGCCAGCAATTGCTCGAGATAGGCCTCGCGCGAGACCTGGCGGGCATTGGCGCGCAGGGTCATGGGCGGGTAGGCGTTGTTGGCCTCGAGCACCTGTTGCCAGTGATCGGGCCAGCTCGACTTGAGCCGGTCGATGTACCAGTTGGGATGGGCGCTGCGGCCCTCCTCATCGGCGTCCACCTTTTTCAGTATTGCTTCGCGCTCACGCAGGAATCGTCGCAGCAGGGCGTTCACGAGGCCGCGGGCCCAGGGCTTTTTCAGGGGCTTGGTCACGTTGACTGTCTCGGAGACAGCGGCATGGTCTGAGATGCGCAGGTAGAGGAGTTGATAGAGACCGATCAGGATCAGCAGGTGAACATCCTCGTCCTTGGCCTTGAGGGGCTTGTCCAGTAGCTCGCCGGCGATGGCATCGAGGCGGTAGTAATAACGCAGTACGCCGTATGAGATTTCCTGGCACAGGCCGCGCTCGCCCTCATCCGCCTTGGGCAGGTGGGTAGGCAGCGCGCTGGAGAGGGATCGGCCCCTGTCCAGTACCTCGAGCAGGATCTTAATCGCCAGCGGGCGGGCCTTCATGCCCCTTCACCCAATTTCACGTCGCCCTGCTTGAGCTCCGGGTGACCGTTGAGGAAGGCGGCGGCATCCAAGGCCTTGCTGCCGGCCTGTTGCACCTGAATCAGTCGTAAGATGCCCTCGCCGGTGGCGACGTCGATGCCCGCCTTGCTGGCGGCAATGACGCTGCCCGGTGCGGCGTCGGTGGAGGTATCCATGGGCGCGGCCCGCCAGATCCGCAGGACCTGGCCCGCCAGAGTGGTTTGAGCCACCGGCCAGGGATTAAAGGCGCGCACCAGTCGATCCAGCTCAACGGCCGGTCGACTCCAGTCGATGACGGCCTCGGCCTTGTCCAACTTGCGCGCGTAGTTGGCCTTGTTGTCATCCTGCTTCTTGCCTGTCAGCTCACCGGCTTCGATCTTGTCCAGGGCCTCGACCACCGCCTCGGCACCTAGCCTGGCCAGGCGGTCGTGCAGACTCTCTGCGGTATCGTCCGAGTTGATCGGCGTGGTGAGGGTGAGCAGCATGTCGCCGGTATCCAGACCCGCGTCCATCTGCATGATGGTGACGCCTGTCTCCTTGTCACCGGCCTCGATGGCACGCTGGATGGGGGCGGCCCCGCGCCAGCGCGGCAGCAGCGAGGCGTGGATGTTGATGCAGCCCAGGCGTGGGATGTCGAGTACTGCTTGCGGCAGCAGCAGGCCGTAGGCCACCACTACCATGAGGTCGGCCCCATAGTCGCGCAGGGTCTGTAGTTCGGCCTCGTGCTTGAGGCTGGCAGGCTGTTGTACCGGGATATCATGAGTTAGTGCCAGCTCCTTCACCGGGCTGGCCTTGAGCTTGCGGCCGCGGCCGGCGGGTCGGTCGGGCTGGGTGTAGACGGCGCAGACCTCGTGCCGGCTATCGAGGATCGATTGCAGTGCGGTGGCGGCGAATTCGGGGGTGCCGGCGAAGATCAGTTTCAAAGTGCTTGCCTTGTGGGGTTGAACAGGAGCGGGGTATTGTAGCCTCTTTGAGGGCAGGCTTCATATGGAAGGCGATGGGCAAAGGTAATCGGGACAATGCAAACAAGGGCGTCATTAAATGCGGTCTTGCCTGGCTACTATTCGGTGCATTAATCGCTCCCCTACCGCTATTTGCTTCACAGGCCGTGGACATGGCAATCGATGTGGATGGGACCACGGAACCTTATTTACCGGCAGATCCCATGCCCATGCCTGTGGACATCGGGCTCGGGATCTCCCTTGGCGGTACGGATTTGCTGGATGTGGTGGCGGGAAAGCGGTTGGCACAGAAAGGGATCTGGGGGCTGGGCGCGAAGTATCATTATGCAGGAGGGCTCCATAATTTTTATGCGACCGCCACGCCACACAACTGGCCGATGGAGCTGAGGGCGGGCTTAAGTTACATCAGCCATTACGACACGGCCATGAATCCTATCAATGAGGTGGGATTGGCAGTGGGAATTGGCCTGTTGCACAAGCACCGCATCTTTCGGGACAAGCTCCGCCTGCATCTATTCGACCTTCACTACGTCTATACGCCGAGCCGAAACTACACCGTCGTGTCCATTTCCATCGTCTATGTGTTCAGGTTTCTGACACAGATAAAATGACCTACATGGTGCGGCGGCTCTGCTTCTCCAGCTTCTTGCGGATGCGGCCGCGCTTGAGTTCGGAGAGATAGTCGACGAAGAGCTTGCCTTCGAGGTGATCCATTTCGTGCTGGATGCAGACCGCCAGCAGTCCGTCGGCCTCCATCTCGAACTCGTCGCCGTTACGGTCCAGCGCACGCACCTTGATCCAGTCGGCACGTTGCACCTTTTCATAGACGCCGGGGACCGAGAGGCAGCCCTCTTCCATCTCTTCCTTACCGTTGTGCTCGACGATTTCGGGGTTGATGAACACCAACGGTTCATTTTTCTCCTCCGAGACATCGATCACCATGAAACGCTTGTGTACGTTGACCTGTGTCGCGGCCAGTCCGATGCCGGGGGCCTTGTACATGGTCTCGAACATGTCGTCGATGAGGGTGCGCATCTCATCGTCTACGGTTTCGACCGGGGCGGCCTTGGTGCGCAGTCTTTCGTCGGGGAAATGCAGTATGTTCAGTAGTGCCATGACAATGAAATGCTACGTCTGCTGTGATGGATTAGATTGGGTCTAATTATACTGTATTCAGGGCTTTCATACACCTCTATGAGCCCGGGGGCATTTTCGCTACACTCGATAAAACAGTGGGCGCAGGAAGCCATACGTGCAATCTCGGTTCAAGCTGATAA
Source organism: Gammaproteobacteria bacterium (assembly GCA_014762495.1). Taxonomy (GTDB): domain Bacteria; phylum Pseudomonadota; class Gammaproteobacteria; order Thiohalospirales; family Thiohalospiraceae; genus JABURT01. Next base: position 3,261 of record JABURT010000186.1, read on the forward strand.
CCCTTTTACTCCTGATGCTGATGCTGGCCTGCGCGCGTGATCCGGTCAAGCCGGCACCGGATTCGCCGGAGATGGCAGCGTCGGCTCCCACCGGGGCGGCGGTCACGGCAACGGATACCCCGCCCCAGAGGGTGCAGGTAGCGGTATCCCGCGTGACCCGATACACCGTCAAGCCGGGCGATACCCTATGGGGCATTGCCCGTCACCTGCTGGGCGACCCCTGGCGCTGGCGCGAGGTGTGGCGAAGCAATTCGGATATTCAAAATCCCGACCGCATCTATCCGGGCGATGTGCTGCGATTGAGCCTAGATGAGACGGGTCGAGCGCAACTTGGGATCGCCTCGCGCGCCCTGCCCCTGGTCAGGCTTTCCCCCCAGGCACGCATCGAACCGCTTGAACCCGAGGCCGTGCCGACGGTGGACAAGGTGGTTCTGGACAAGTTTCTGGCCCGCGCGCGGGTAGTGGGGGAGGATGAGCTTGAGGACCTGCCCTATGTCCTTGGTAGCGCCGAACGGCGCCTGCTGGGCGGCAGTGCGGGGGATGAGATCTATGCCCTGAATCTCGCCAACGACGGTCGCACCGAGTATTCCATTTATAAACGTGGGGCGGTCTACCGAGATAGCGACGACGATGTCCTTGGATACGAGCTCATCCAGGTGGCCGATGCCCGCCTGGTGCGTTTCGGCACACCGTCCGTGCTGCGCCTGACCCAAACCTCCTACCTGGTCAACAAGGGCTATTTCGTACTGCCGCGCCAGGAAAAATCCAGCTATCAGTTCATCCCCCAATCGGCCCCGCGAGAGAGCGACGGTCGCATCCTTTCGGTCTTTGGCGGGATCCAGATGATTGGGCAATATGATGCAGTCAGTCTCAACCTGGGGCGGGAGCAGGGAATTGAACCGGGCCATGTATTCGGTGTTTTCCAGCCCCGGGATGCCCAGCGCGACCCCATCAGCGGTCGGCGCATCGAGGGCTATGATCGCCGCGCCGGTGTCCTCATGGTCTACGAGAGCTATGCCAAATTCAGCCACGCCGTGGTCATGGAGGCACGCGTGCCCCTTCGAGTCGGGGACCTGGTGGGAAGGCCGTGACGGGTGCCCAAACTGATCTCGGTGCCTGGCTGGCCCTGAGCCTGGCACCGGGTGTGGGCAGCGTCACCCTGGGCCGAATTCTGGAACATTTCGAAACACCGGCCGCGGCCCTTCAGGCCAGTGCCTCGCAACTCGATGGGCTGGGTGTACCGGCCCAGGCGGTGGCGGCGCTACGTGAACCCGATGCCGCACGCATCGAGCAGGCCCTGGAATGGGTGAGTGGCGAGGGCAACCATATTCTTACCCTGGCGGACCCGCGTTATCCCGCCTTACTGCGTGATATTCCCGACCCGCCACCCCTTATCTATATTAACGGTGATGTCGATCTGCTTTCGATGCCTCAGCTGGCGATGGTGGGCAGTCGAAATCCCAGCCGCACGGGTGAGGAGACGGCCCAGGGGTTTGCCCGTTATCTCAGTCGCACCGGGTTGACCATTACCAGTGGCCTGGCCACCGGCATCGATGCGGCGAGCCACCAGGGGGCGCTGGAAGGGTCCGGCCTGACCGTTGCCGTGGTCGGTACGGGGCTGGATCGAGTCTATCCCGCGCGCCATCGTGAACTGGCCCATGCCATCGCCGAGAAGGGCGCGCTGGTCTCGGAGTTCCCGCTCGGTACGCAACCGGCACGCGGCAATTTTCCGCGACGTAATCGCATCATCAGCGGACTATCGGTGGGGACACTGGTGGTGGAGGCGGCACTTAAGAGCGGTTCTCTTATCACCGCCCGTCTGGCGATGGAACAGGGGCGAGAGGTCTTTGCCATACCCGGTTCCATCCATAATCCGCTGGCACGGGGCTGTCACCGTTTGATACGCGACGGGGCCAAGCTGGTGGAGACCGCCGAGCATGTGCTGGAAGAACTGGCGCCGCTCATCTCGCTATCCCTGCAACAGATGGACGAGGTTGAACCGAATAAATCGACAGAGGTCGAACTGGATGAAGAGTATCGCCGGTTGCTTGACGAAGTCGGCTTTGAGGCGACCAGCGTCGATACAATAGTTGATCGCAGTGGATTGACGGCGGAGGCGGTTTCCTCCATGCTGTTGGTATTAGAATTGCAAGGACACGTGACAACGGCGCCGGGAGGCGGGTATACACGGGTCAAATAGAGGAAACATTCGATGAAAGAAAACGTGCTCGATATCCTGATGTACCTGTTCGAGAACTACATCAGCGACGAAATCGAGCTGGAGCCCGATGAAGACACACTGCGCAGCGAACTGATTTCAGCGGGCTTTCGCGGCAACGACATCGAAAAGGCCTTCGACTGGCTGGAAGACCTCGCCTCCATGCAGGAAAGCCCCATGCGCTCAGCCAAGGTTGGCGATCACTCCCTGCGCGTCTATACAGATAGGGAGATGGAGCGACTCGATGCCGACGGCCGTGGTTTCCTCCTGTTCCTCGAACAGCTTGGCGTACTCGACGCCATTAGCCGTGAACTGGTCATCGACCGTGTCATGGCACTGGAGGCCGAGGAGATCGACCTGGATCAGCTCAAGTGGGTCGTATTGATGGTATTGTTCAACCTGCCCGGGCAGGAAGCGGCCTACGCCTGGATGGAAGACCTGGTCTTCAACGAAATGCCGGCCAGTCTCCACTGAGCCGTCCCGACCTTCGGTCAATACCCTGAAATGCCCGCTACACGCGGGCATAGTTGTAAAAGAATATGGCAAAAAATCTCGTCATCGTAGAATCACCGGCCAAGGCCAAGACCATCAAGAAGTACCTGGGTAAGGACTTCGAGGTGCTGGCCTCCTATGGCCACGTGCGCGACCTGCTGCCCAAGGAGGGCGCCGTCGACCCCGCCAACGACTTCTCCATGAAGTACCAGGTGATTGACAAAAACGCCAAGCACGTGGACGCCATCAAGAAGGCGCTTAAGAAGGCCGACACCCTCTATCTCGCGACTGACCCGGACCGCGAGGGTGAGGCCATCTCCTGGCATCTTTACGAAATGCTCAAGGACAAGGGGCTGCTCAAGGACAAAGAGGTCGGACGTGTGGTCTTCAACGAGATCACCAAGCGCGCGGTCAAGGACGCAGTGGACCATCCTCGTGAACTCTCGCAGGAGTTGATCGACGCCCAGCAGGCGCGTCGCGCCCTCGATTACCTGGTGGGCTTCAACCTCTCGCCGCTGTTGTGGAAGAAGATCCGCCGCGGCCTCTCCGCCGGCCGTGTACAGAGCCCGGCCCTGCGTCTGATCGTAGAGCGTGAAGAGGAGATCGAGAAGTTCGTTGCCAGGGAATACTGGACCATCGAGGCCGACCTGGAGGCCGACAAGAAGGCCTTCCCGGCCAAGCTCACCTGGCTCGATGGTGAAAAACTACAGCAGTTCACCATCACCAATGAAAAGCAGGCACACAAGGCCGAGACCGACCTTAACCAGGCCGCGGGCGGTGAGCTAACGGTCGCCAAGGTAGAGAAGAAGCAGCGCAAGCGTAACCCGGCCGCGCCCTTTACCACCTCCACCATGCAACAGGAGGCCTCGCGCAAGCTCGGTTTCGGCGCTCAGCGCACCATGCGCACCGCGCAGCAACTCTATGAAGGGATCGACATCGGCGGCGAGACCGTCGGTCTCATCACCTATATGCGTACCGACTCGGTCAACCTGGCGCAGGAGGCATTGGACGATATCCGCGGCCTCATCGCCGAGCGCTTCGGCAAGGACAAGGTGCCGGATGAGCCGCGCCTGTTCAAGACCAAGTCGAAGAATGCGCAGGAGGCCCACGAGGCGATCCGTCCCACCTCCGCCTATCGCCATCCCGAAGAGATGAAGAGCCACCTCTCCAAGGACCAGTTCCGCCTCTACGAACTGATCTGGAAGCGTGCCGTGGCCTCGCAGATGGCGCACGCCACCATTAACACCGTGGCGGTGGACCTGCACGCCGGTAACGACAAGAATGTGTTTCGCGCCAACGGCTCGACCATCGTCGACCCCGGTTTCATGGCGGTCTACCAGGAAGACGTGGACGACAAGAAGGATAGCGACGACGACAAGGAGCGCATCCTGCCGCCCATGGAAGAGGGCGATACCATCACGCTCAAGGCCATTCGCCCCGAACAGCACTTCACCGAACCACCGCCGCGTTACTCAGAGGCGAGTCTGGTCAAGACGTTGGAAGAATTCGGCATCGGCCGTCCTTCGACCTATGCCAGCATCATCTCCACGCTGCAGAACCGCGAGTACGTGGAGATGGACAAGAAGCGCTTCATCCCCACCGATGTCGGCCGGGTGGTGAACAAGTTCCTGACTCAGCACTTTACCCAGTACGTGGACTACGATTTCACCGCCCGCCTGGAAGACGAACTCGATGAGATCTCACGTGGCGAGAAGAACTGGGTACCGGTGTTGCACGAATTCTGGGACCCCTTTGCCGAACTGGTGAAGGACAAGGAGGAGAGCGTCAGCCGTAAGGACGTGACCCAGGAACCCATCGACGAGAAGTGCCCCAAGTGCGGCGAGCAACTGGCCATCCGCCTCGGTCGCCGTGGCCGCTTCATTGGCTGTACCGCCTATCCCGACTGTGATTACACGCGAAACGTCGGCGAGGATAAGGAGTCGGCCGAGCCGGAGGTGGTAGAGGGACGCAAGTGTCCCGAGTGCAACTCCGACCTGATCATACGCAGCGGTCGCTACGGCAAGTTCATCGGCTGTTCCAGCTATCCCGACTGCAAGCACATCGAGCCGTTGGAAAAGCCCGAGGACACCGGGGTCGAGTGTCCCAAGTGCAAGCAGGGCTCCATGCTCAAGCGCCGCGCCCGCAGCGGCAAGATATTCTTCTCCTGCTCGCGCTACCCCGATTGCGATTACGCAGTCTGGAATCAGCCCATCAATGAGCCCTGTCCCGACTGCGGCTGGCCCATGCTGACCCTCAAGACCACCAAGCGTAAGGGCACGGAGAAGGTCTGCCCGCAGAAGGACTGCAAATTCTCGGAGCCGGTAGAAGATGCCGAAGCCGAGTCCACCTCCTGAGTTCCCTCTAAGCCCCTGGGTGGTACGCCAGACCTTGCGCCACCTGTGGCAGGGGGATGTCATCGCCTACCCCACCGAGGCGGTCTTCGGCATCGGTTGTGACCCCCTCGACGGCGAGGCGGTGGCACGCATCCTTGAGATGAAACGGCGCCCCATGGACAAGGGTCTTATCCTGGTGGCCTCGGAGCTGTCGCAACTCGAGGCCTACACAAATCCCCTAAGTTCGGCCCAACGAAAGCAGGTGAGTGACACCTGGCCCGGCCCCGTGACCTGGATCATGCCCTGTCCGGATGAGGTGCCGGTGTGGCTGCGAGGACACCACAACAGCCTTGCGGTGCGGGTCTCCGCTCACCCGGCGGTACAGCAGATCTGCCGTGCCTTCGGCGGTCCCATCGTCTCTACCAGTGCCAATCTCGCCGGCCGTCCGCCGGCCCGTTCGCCCCTGGGCGTGCGCCGCAGCCTACGCGATCAGGTCGACTACATCGTCCACGCACCGCTGGGTGGGGCCGAGCGCCCCACCCAGATCCGTGTTCTGGACAGTGGCAAGGTGTTGCGTGATTAAAGCTGGCTGACGCATCACCTTACACCGCGCTAAAATGCCCCGTTTAATCACTGAGATAGCAAAACTTTCCAAGGAACCTCCATGCCCGATATCACCGCCGTAAAAGAGTATTTGATGCAACTGCAGGACCGCATTTGCGCGGCGCTGGAAGAGGAGGACGGTAAGGCCCGCTTCATCGAGGACAACTGGGATCGCGCCGAGGGCGGTGGTGGTCGTACCCGCATCCTCAGCGAGGGCGCCGTCATCGAAAAGGGTGGCGTGGCCTTTTCGCATGTCATGGGGGAGAGCATGCCGGCCTCGGCCACGGCCCATCGACCCGAACTGGAGGGGCGCAGCTGGCAGGCCATGGGGGTCTCGCTGGTGATCCACCCACTCAATCCACATGTGCCGACCTCTCATGCCAATGTGCGCTTCTTTATCGCCGAGAAGGCCGGCGAGGAACCGGTGTGGTGGTTTGGTGGTGGCTTTGACCTGACGCCGTACTATCCCTACCGTGAAGATGTCCTGCACTGGCACGAGGTGGCCAGGGCCGCCTGTGATCCCTTCGGCGAGACGGTCTACGCGAAGTATAAGAAATGGTGCGACGAATACTTCTATCTCAAACACCGTGATGAGACCCGCGGCGTTGGCGGTCTGTTCTTCGACGACCTCAACGACTGGGGCTTCGAGCAGAGCTTTGCCTTTATGCAGAGCGTGGGCGACAGCTATATCCCGGCCTATCGCCCCATCGTCAACCGGCGCAAGGATACCCCCTATGGCGAGGACGAACGCGACTTCCAGCTCTATCGTCGCGGCCGTTATGTCGAGTTCAACCTGGTCTTCGACCGCGGTACCCTGTTCGGCCTGCAAAGCGGTGGTCGCACCGAATCCATTCTTATGTCACTGCCGCCGCTGGTGAGCTGGAAGTATGACTGGCATCCCGAACCCGGTACGCCCGAGGCCGAGCTCTACGAGACCTATCTCAAGCCACAGAACTGGCTTGGGCTCTAGATTCGATCCAGCTTGCGGTAGCCGATGGCCTCGGTCAGGTGCGCGGTGCGAATGGGCTCGCTCGCATCGAGGTCGGCGATGGTCCGTGCCAGACGCAGGATTCGATGGTAGGCCCGGGTCGATAGGCCGAGCTGATTGATGGCCTGATGCAGGAGCCGGGTATCGGATTCATTGAGGCGGCAATACGCGTCGATTCCGGCTGAACCCAGCCGACAGTTAGTCTCCCCCTGCCGATGCAACTGCCTTTCACGTGCCTGTATCACTCGTTGCCTGACCGTCGCGCTGTCCTCACCGGGGCCGTTTGCCTGTAATTGTTCCAGGGGCACATGCGGGACCTCAAGGTGCATGTCGATGCGATCCATTAAAGGACCTGAGATACGGTTGCGGTAACGTTGTACCTGGTCGTTGGTACAGGTGCACTTGCCATTGGCATGGCCGAGATAGCCACAGGGGCAGGGATTCATGGCGGCGATAAGTTGAAAGCGGGCGGGGTACTCGGCCTGGCGCGCGGCGCGGGAGATGGTGATGCTGCCCGACTCCATGGGCTCGCGCAGCACCTCCAGCACCCTGCGCTCAAATTCGGGCAGCTCATCGAGGAACAGTACACCGTTATGGGCCAGCGAGATCTCGCCAGGCCTGGGATAGCTGCCGCCACCGACCAGTGCCACCGCGGAAGCGGTGTGATGGGGACTGCGAAACGGACGCTGGCGCCAGTGTTGATGTTCGAATTCCTTGTCGCTGATGGACAGGATGGCGGCCGTCTCCAGTGCTTCTCGTTCCGTCAGTTGTGGTAACAGGCCCGGAAGTCGGCGAGCCAGCATGGTCTTGCCGGTACCGGGGGGGCCCACCAGCAACAGGCTGTGACCGCCTGCGGCGGCGATCTCCAGGGCACGACGGGCATGGTGCTGGCCGAGGATCTCAGCAAGGTCGTCCTGTATCGGTGCTTGTGCTGGGAGACGGTGCTCGGCGAGCGTTAGTGCCTGCTGGCCGTTTAAGTGAGCACTCACTTCAAGCAGGTGTCTCGCCGGGAGAATTTCGAGTCCTTCCACCAGGGCGGCCTCGCTGGCGTTTTGTTCGGCCAGTATGAGCCCGCGCCCATTGTCACGGGCCTGAATGGCGGCCGGTAATACGCCCTTGACCGGTCGCAACTCGCCGCTCAGGGCCAGTTCTCCGAGGAATTCATAGCGCTCGAGCTGTTGTGACGGGATCTGGCCAGATGCCGCCAGTATCCCCAGGGCAATGGGCAGATCGAAGCGCGTGCCCTCCTTGGGTAGGTCGGCGGGGGCGAGGTTAATGGTAATGCGCCGCGCGGGGAATTCGAAACGGCTGTTGTGGATGGCCCCTCGCACTCGGTCCTTGCTCTCTTTGACCGCGGTCTCGGGCAGACCGACGATAGCCAGGCTGGGCAGACCGTTGGCGAGGTCCACCTCGATGTTGATGAGCGGGGCCTGTATGCCGCTCAAGGCGCGGCTGTAGGTGGTGGCAAGAGCCATATCAGGAATCCTTTCCTTAGCATGCGACCGGCCTCGTGCCGGCTACTTATTTCAGTATATGCTGCTCCAGCTCCGCGATCCGCTTTTCCATGACGTCCAGCTTTTCACGCGAGCGTTGCAACAGACGGGTTTGAATCTCGAATTCCTCGCGTGTCACCAGCTCGAGTTGCTCGAATTGATTGAGCATGGCGGTATGCAGGTGCCGTTTTAGCTCGCGGCTGCCCTCGGGCACGGCGGCGAGAATCTGCTGGGTCAATTGTCCGATCTGATCTGCGCTTAGCACGGTTCTACCTCGCTTCTTTTCCGTATACCTAGTTTACGCCATATTTTGGTGCTATGAAGGGTAGTGCGGCGCACTAAAATAGGGCGTTAACTTGGTGCGTCGTCATATATGGTGCGTACCGACACCGGAGTTTCTCGTCACACAATATTAATAAAGAGAAAATACAGTGACTTAAAGATGTTGGCATCGTTCCTGCAATCACTACTGCGAACTCATTTCATCAATACGTTTTATGTAAGAGGAGCGACAATGAAAAAATCAGTAATGAAAGGCATGGTAGCAGGTCTGGCTCTGGCGGCATCTGCCCCTATGACCGCAATGGCTGGCGAAGGTTCTACCAGTGTTCTGCTGGGTAGTGACTGGGTCCTGCGTGGTGTACCCCAGACCGGTGGTCCGGTTCTGCAGGCGGCCTACGACTACGACTTCGGTAACGGCGCCGCTGTCGGTATCTGGGGTTCCAACATCTCTTCTGGTGTTGAGGTTGACGTCTACGCAACTTACTCCGGTGAGTCTGGTGACTTCGGCTATACCATCGGTTACTTCACCTACAATGTTGACTTCGTAGATCAGGAACTGGCTGCCCTGGCTAGCTACGGTGACTTCAGTTTCGGCTTCTGGAATTCCATGCAACTGGGCGGAACTTACACCGAAGTTGGCTATGACATGGATGTATCCGGTGTTGGTGTTGGCCTGCACTACGGTATTGGTACAGTAGCTGATTACGCTGTAAGCGCCAGCTATCCCTTCGGTGACTACGAAGGTTCTTTGGCCTACACCAGTCACGAAACTGCAGGTACCAACTTCGTACTGAGCGTTTCCACCTCTTTCTAAGGTGAAACCACTCAGTAAATAAACGGCCGGCCTGTCTTCGGGCAGGCCGGATCCAAGGAGGTTTGTGAAACATGAAAATGGTAAGCGCAATCATCAAACCCTTTAAGTTGGACGATGTGCGTGAAGCACTCTCCGACATCGGGGTCCAGGGCGTAACCGTCACGGAAGTGAAGGGCTTTGGACGCCAAAAAGGTCATACAGAGCTCTATCGTGGAGCTGAGTACGTGGTCGATTTCCTGCCCAAGGTCAAGATCGAACTGGCTATCGATGATGGTCTGTTGGATCAGGCAGTCGAGGCCATCTCAAAGGCGGCCAATACCGGCAAGATAGGCGATGGCAAGATCTTCGTCTACGACCTGGAACAGGCCATTCGTATCCGTACTGGTGAATCCGGTCCTGACGCCCTGTAAGGCGTACGGTCCCCGAATGCGAATGAGCGGAGGATTATAAAGTGGAAGCGTTAAACGCAATTAAAGAAGTGAGTTACGCCCTCGATACCTTTTACTTCCTGGTATCCGGCGCACTCGTAATGTGGATGGCGGCTGGTTTCGCCATGCTCGAATCAGGTATGGTTCGCAGTAAAAATACTGTCGAAATCCTGACCAAGAACGTATCACTGTTTGCCGTTGCATCTGTGATGTACATGGTAGTGGGTTACAACATTATGTACCCCGCAGACACCATCAACTCTGTTATCCCCGGGGTGAGCTTCTTCCTGGGCGCCGATAACGCAGTTGCCGATGTGGTTTCCGGAGCAGAAGGCGCGCCTTACTACTCAGGTATGTCTGACTTCTTCTTCCAGCTGGTATTTGCCGGCGCAGCTATGTCCATCGTTTCCGGTGCCGTGGCTGAGCGTATGAAGCTGTCTTCATTCCTGATCTTTGCGATCTTCATGACATCCATCATCTACCCTGTCCAGGGCTTCTGGAAGTGGGGCGGTGGCTGGCTGGACGCCGCTGGTTTCCTGGACTTCGCCGGTTCCGGTGTTGTTCACATGACCGGTGCGGTAGCTGCCCTGGCCGGTGTCATCCTGCTCGGCCCGCGTAAGGGCAAGTACGGCCCCAATGGCGAAATTCACGCCATTCCCGGTGCCAACCTGCCTATCGCGACTCTGGGTACCTTCATCCTGTGGATGGGCTGGTTCGGATTCAACGGTGGTTCCGAGCTGATGATCTCCAACGTCGGTGAAGCCAACGCAGTATCTCTGGTTTTCGTTAACACCAACATGGCTGCGGCCGGTGGTGTCATCGCTGCCCTGATCACTGCCAAGCTGCTGTTCGGCAAGTACGACCTCACCATGGCCCTTAACGGCGCCCTGGCCGGTCTGGTTGCCATCACCGCTGAGCCCCTGACTCCCACTCCCGGTCTGGCCACCATCATCGGTGCCATCGGTGGTGTACTGGTAGTCTTCTCCATCACCACTCTGGACAAGCTGAAGATCGACGACCCCGTCGGTGCCATCTCCGTCCACGGTGTGGTTGGTATCTGGGGTATCCTGGCTGTTCTGCTGTCCAACGGTGATGCCACCTTCGGCGCGCAGATTCTGGGTATTGTTGCCATCTTCGTCTGGGTATTCGTGGCCAGCTTCATTGTCTGGTTCATCATCAAGGCGATTATGGGACTCCGTGTCGGTGCTGAAGAAGAGTACGAAGGCATGGATCTGGTGGACTGCGGAATGGAAGCCTATCCCGAGTTCACTCAGAACAAGTAGTACTTTCCAAAACCCTCAACAGCCATTGGGTTTAAGGGCTCTCATTTGAGAGCCCTTTTTTTTTGCCCTGATCCATCGGAACGATGGGTAGGGTATTTATGACCTTTAGGTTACTCATAATGAAACTCCGAAGGAGGTTCTATGAGACAGAGCAAGAATGTCCTGTATCCCATGAGACATGGCACCTAGACTCTCCTTAGGAGCTTCATTGGCTGTCACATAGAACGTAAAACGTTCATCATGTGTACCCTACACCTCCGGTGTCAGGGCAACCTACGCTTCGCTACGGCAATGCACAGGAGCGGGATTGCCATGGTCTAACACTAACCATTCTATGGGCATGAGAGGTATACCCGAATAGCGGGATTGCCATGACTTAATATATTGGAAAAAAGACGGCTTGCTAGAACAGGGTTTGAAAATAAAAAGGCGCGTATCACTACGCGCCTTTTTTGTATTGAAACTGCGAGCTACTTAAAGCTTGCCATGCGTGCCATCACAGAAGGGAAGATCGGAGGAGTGCTTGCAGCCGCACAGGTAGTAGGTGTTCTTTTCCGTCACGGTGAACTTCTTTGGGCCGAAGTCGGTATCCTTGTGGCTGCCGTCGCAAAACGGCTGGCTGGAGGATTTGCCACAGGCGCAGAAAAAATAGTCGCCGGGCTCAAGTTCGACCGCGTAGGGGGCCTTTTGTGCAATCGTCGGTTCAGACATTGAGTTCTCCTTCAATCGATATGAATACAATTATTTGTGCCCAAGTATATAAAAATCCCGCGTGTAACATAGCCGGGAATTTTCATTCACTTCGACAAATCCATTGAAGCCTTCATCATTGTAGGTACTAGTCCTGATCGCTGTAATTGATGATGGCGAGAAAACGGATCGGGACCTCGATCAGGTGTTCGGGGCCGTGGGGAATCTCACCCTTGAAGGTCAGGGAGTCGCCGGGTTCCAGCAGGTAGGTGTGACGGCCATGGCGATATTCGAGTTTACCTTCCAGCATATAGATGAACTCGGTTCCAGGGTGCGTGAAGGTGGGAAATATCTCGCTGGCGTCGTCCATGGTGATGAGCAGGGGCTCAACCAGTTTGCGCGGTCCCTGGTCATAGGCGAGTAGGTGATAGGTATGGCCGCGCTTGGTGCCGCGTCTGACTACCTCCAGGCCTTCCCCCGCCTTCACCAGTTGGGCACCACCCTCGGGGATGTCGTAGTTGCGAAACAGGTTGGAGAGGGTGATGCCCAGGGTGTTGGTAAGACGGTGCAGGGTCTCCAGGCTGCAGGAGACCTGTCCGTTCTCGATGCGACTGACCATACCGCGACTGAGCTCGGCACGTTCTGCCACATCGGCGATGGTTAGCGATTGGGCCTGGCGTTGCTCACGCAGCACCCTACCGATATAGGCATCCAGCTTGTGATCCTGCGACGCTTCAGACAGCTGCGGCATGTTGGCATCGGTCATTGATGATGGCGCTACCCGGCATTGAAATGGCCGGATAGCTTAGCATCAATTTCACAGGCCCTCACCCGGCACCCAGTTGGTCCCGGCCAGGGGAATACCGGCCATGGCTGCGGCCTCGATGGTCAGCGCCGCCAGATCCTCGCGCTCCAGATTATGCACGTTGGACTTGCCGCAGGCACGGGCCAGCGTGGTGAGCTCCATGTTCAGGGTCTGCAGGTAGTTCTTGACTCGGCGCGCCCCCCAGTCTGGATCCAGTCGCTGTTCCAGCTCCGGTGTCTGGGTGGCGATGCCCACCGGACACTGGCCGGTATGGCAGTGGTGGCAATACCCGGCGGCGGTGTTGAGTCGGGCATAGCCTTCGCTGGCGTCGATCTCCTTGCCGTCCTGGAAGTAGGTGGGGCTGTTGCAGCCCAGGGCCATGAGCATGGCCTGGCCCACGGATACGGCATCGGCGCCCATGGCCAGCGCCTTGGCGACATCGGCACCGGTACGTATGCCGCCGGAGATGATGAGCTGCACCTGGCCCAGCATGTCGATCTCCTCCAGTGCCTCCACCGCCTGGCGCAGGGCCGCCAGGGTGGGGATGCCGGTGTTCTCGATAAATACCTGCTGGGTAGCGGCGGTGCCACCCTGCATGCCGTCCACCACGACCACGTCGGCACCGGCTGCCACCGCCAGCTTGACGTCGTTCTTCACACGGGTGGCGCCCACCTTGATGTAGATGGGCACCTCCCAGTCGGTGAGTTCGCGCAATTCGTTGACCTTGATGGTGAGGTCGTCGGAGCCGGTCCAGTCGGGGTGACGACAGGCCGAGCGCTGGTCGACGCCCTCGGGCAGGGTGCGCATCTGCGCCACGCGTGGGCTGATCTTCTGACCCAGCAGCATGCCGCCGCCGCCGGGCTTGGCGCCCTGGCCGATGACCATCTCGATGGCATTGGCCTTGCGCAGGTCGTCGGGATTGAAGCCATAGCGCGAGGGCAGGCACTGGTAGACCAGTTGCTTGGAGGACTCACGTTCCTCCGGGGTCATGCCGCCGTCGCCGGTGGTGGTGGAGGTGCCCATGATGGTGGCGGCACGTCCCAGGGCATCCTTGACGTTGGCGGTCAGCGCCCCGAAGCTCATGCCGGCGATGGTAATCGGGATATCCAGTTCGATGGGATTCTTGGCAAAGCGAGTCCCCAGCACCGTCTTGGTATCGCACTTCTCGCGGTAGCCCTCCAGCGGGTAGCGCGAGGCGGAGGCGGTGAGAAAGGTCAGGTCGTCGAAAGTGGGCAGCTGGCGTTTGGCGCCAAGACCGCGGATCTCGTAGAGGCCATGCTCCGCCGCCTGCCGGATGTAGTGCAGGGTGGAGTCGTTATAGGAAGCATTGCCCTCACGATAGATGGGCTTGCGATAGATGGGCTTGTCCATATCAATACTCCTGGTGGGCGTCGGCGTTCCAGTGATAGAGCTGGCGTGCCGAGCCGACCCGTTTAAAGGTCTTGGGGTCGTAATCGAAACCGGCCTGTTGGAGCAGGGCCTGTACGGTGCTGAGGTCTTGCTCGCTCATCTCCTCGATCTGGGCGTCGGCGCCCAGGCCGCGGATCTCGCCGCGTACATAGATCACCGCCTCGTAGAGCGAGTCGCCGAGGCCGGGGTCGGCATCGCCGCAGACCACCAGGTGTCCGGCCTGGGCCATGAAGGCCGACATATGGCCGACGCTACCGCCGACGACGATGTCGCAGCCCTTCATGGAGATGCCGCAACGCGAGGAGGCATCGCCCTCGATGACCACCAGGCCGCCGTGGCCGGAGGCACCGACGCACTCGGAGGCGTTGCCCTTGACGCGCACACTGCCGGACATGATGTTCTCGGCCACGCTCCAGCCCACGTTGCCGTGCACGGTGATGTTGGCTTCCTTGTTCATGCCACCGATGAAATAGCCGGCATGGCCCAGGATGTCGATCTCCACCGGGGCATCCAGGCCCACGGCGATGCTGTGCTGGCCGTCGGGATTTTCGATCTCGATATGCTTGATGCCGCTGGCGGGCAGCTCCTTGTGCAGAAACTGGTTCAGGTCACGCACGCTACCGGCACCGAGATCGAAGTGCTTGTTCTCTAGCGCTGCCATGAGTAGATCTCCTCCGGTTTGGGTTCGAACAGCTCGGCGTTCTTGATATCGGGCAGGTGGGCCAGGGCGCGGAACTCGGAGCCGATGGCGACGTAGTCGTCGGTCTCGGCCACCACCGCCGGCTTGCAGGCGAAGGGGTCACGCACCAGGGCCAGCTTGTCGGCGGTGCCCATGAGCAGGGTATAGAATCCGTCCAGGGTCTCGAAGCCCTGGGTCAGGGCCTGTTCCAGGCTGTCGCCCTCGCGCAGGCGCCACTCGATGAAGCGGCAGGCGGCCTCGGTGTCGTTGTCGGTCTCAAAGGCGATGCCCTTGCGCTCCAGGGTACGGCGCAGGCTGTAGGGATTGGAGAGCGAGCCGTTGTGCACCAGGCAGAAATCCTCACCGGCGGTAAATGGGTGGGCATGGGCCGGGGGGAAGGCTTGCCGGGTGGCAG
>JABURT010000044.1 GCA_014762495.1 Gammaproteobacteria bacterium
GACAGGATCATGGTCTGCGGGCGCTGCGTCTCCTGCGGCTACAATACTCTAGTTTCGGACATGCGTGGCCTGGCCATCATGCGCTCCACCGACTGCCCGGTGGTGTTCGATGCCACCCACTCGGTGCAGCAGCCGGGTGGGCAGGGCACCAAGTCCGGTGGCCAGCGCGAGTTTGTGCCGGTGCTGGCACGTGCCGCCGTCGCCGCCGGCATCTCCGGTATCTTCATGGAGACCCATCCCAAGCCGGAAGCGGCCCTAAGTGACGGCCCCAACATGTGGCCCTTGCCGCTGATGGAAGAGCTGCTGACCACACTCAAGGAACTGGATAGCGCGGTCAAATCGACTCGCTTTCTGGAAGATTCCCTGTAACAAGAACAAACAACTGCCCCTAACCCAAGATAATTTTTTGAGACGGAAATGACTGATAAGAACTTCGAAATCGTTGACATCAAGGCCCGTGAAATCATTGACTCCCGCGGCAACCCCACCGTCGAGGCGGACATCGTCCTCGCCTCCGGTGTGAGCGGCCGTGCCGCGGTGCCCTCCGGCGCCTCCACCGGCGCGCGCGAGGCCCTGGAACTGCGTGATGACGATCCCAAGCGCTTCGGCGGCAAGGGCGTGAGCAAGGCCGTGGGCCATGTGAACAACGAGATCAAATCCGCCCTGCTGGGCATGGATGTGAGCGACCAGGCCGCCCTGGACAAAAAGATGCTGGAACTGGACGGCACCGACACCAAGTCCAAACTGGGTGCCAATGCCATCCTTGCCGTCTCCCTGGCGGCGGCACAGACCGCGGCCAAGGCCAAGGGCGTCTCCCTGTTCAAGTATCTGGGTGGTGACGCGGCGGTGACACTGCCGGTACCGATGATGAACATCATCAATGGCGGTGCCCACGCCGACAACAGCGTCGACCTGCAGGAGTTCATGATCATGCCCGTCGGCGCGCCCAGCCTGTCCGAGGCCCTGCGCTACGGCGCCGAGGTCTTCCACGCCCTGAAGAAGGTGCTGGGCGGACGCGGCCTCAATACCGCCGTCGGCGACGAGGGCGGTTTCGCCCCCGATCTCTCCTCCAATGAAGAGGCCATCACCGTCATCCTCGAGGCCATCGACAAGGCCGGTTACAAGGCGGGTGATGACATCATGATCGCCATCGATGCCGCCAGTTCCGAGTTCTACAAGGACGGCAAGTACGTGCTGGAGTCCGAAGGTAAGAGCCTGAGCTCCGAGGAGTTCGCCGATGTGCTGGCACAGTGGTGCGACAAGTATCCCATCATCTCCATCGAAGACGGCATGGACGAAAACGACTGGGACGGCTGGAAGGCCTTGACCGACAAGCTGGGCAAGAAGGTACAGCTGGTGGGCGACGACCTCTTCGTCACCAACCCCAAGATCCTGAAGGAAGGCATCGACAAGGGCATCGCCAACTCCATCCTCATCAAGGTCAACCAGATCGGTACCCTGACCGAGACACTGGAAGCCATCGACATGGCCAAGGCCGCCGGCTACACCGCCGTCATCTCGCATCGTTCCGGCGAGACCGAGGACACCACCATCGCCGACCTGGCCGTGGCCACCAATGCCGGCCAGATCAAGACCGGCTCCATGTCCCGTTCCGATCGTATCGCCAAGTATAACCAGTTGCTACGCATCGAAGACGAGCTGGGCGGCAAGGCCAAATACCTGGGACGCAATGCCTTTTATAACCTCAAATAAAGGGCTGTCGGACAGCGGCGCTGATCACTCGTGATGAGAGGTCTGATGGCCGCGCTCATCGTCCTGCTGGTGCTGCTTCAGTACCGACTCTGGTTTGGCGATGGCAGCCTACTGGAAGTCTGGCAATTGCAAAACCAGATCGAGGAGCAGCGCGCGGAAAATGACAAGTTGCGTGAACGCAATGCCGCCCTCGAGGCCGAGGTCAAGGATCTCAAGCAGGGCCTTGAGGCCATCGAGGAACGCGCTCGCAGTGAGCTGGGTTTGATCAAGAAAGGCGAGACCTTCTACCAGGTCATAGACGAAGACGATAAACAATAGGGACGTTTCGGCGTCCCTTTTTTAAGCCATGGCAAACATTACACAACATTGGGTCGTGATCCCCGCCGCCGGCGTGGGCAGGCGTATGCAGGCCGATCGGCCCAAACAGTATCTACCGCTCGTGGACAGAAGCGTCATCGAGCATACCCTGGACTGTTTTGTTCATCATCCGCGTATTGATGGCATCGTGGTCTCTCTGTCCGATGACGACCCCTACTGGGACAAGCTGGCCATCACGAGCGACAAACCCATCTACCGAGCTCAAGGCGGTGTGGAACGTTGTCATTCGGTACTCAATGGCTTGATGGAAATCGGCCGGCATGCCGATGTTAATGACTGGGTGCTGGTACACGATGCGGCACGCCCCTGTCTGACAAAGACGGACCTCGACAAACTTATGCGCGCGGTACGAGATGACGAGGTGGGTGGGATCCTGGCGGTGCCGGTGCGCGACACCATGAAGCGCGATAACGATGCCGGTCGCATCTCTCATACCGAGGATCGCGATGGACTTTGGCATGCGCTAACGCCGCAAATGTTTCGTCTTGGCGTCCTGCACGAGGCACTTTCGATCGCGCTGGATGATGACTTCGAGGTGACCGATGAGGCCTCGGCCATCGAGCACGCCGGTCTGCAACCCCTGCTGGTGGAAGGCCTCTCCAGTAACATCAAGGTGACCCGTCCCGAGGACCTCGAACTGGCCGAATATTACCTGCGTCGGGAACAGTCCAAGCTTTAGTGCATCCTTGCTGTCGTATCGATCCTGGGTTGCGCCCTTATCAAGCCACTTGTCCATAACAACTTAGCCGTATCTCCTGACTGTAGACCAAGGACGTTTACTATGGGAAAGTTCACGGGATGTGTGTTCCATTGCTGGCAATACCAGTCAGTACATGTGTTGAATCCTTGTTGCGGGAAAAGACTTGTGGTGCCGTTTGTGATGTAATGTGCCGCACATTCCACCGCGGCTTTTGAATATCAACCGGGTTATATATGAATCTTCGTATCGGACAGGGATTTGATGTGCATGCCTTCAAGCCGGGGGATCATATCGTGCTGGGTGGTGTCAGTATTCCTTTTGACCGGGCCTTCGCCGCCCACTCCGATGGTGATGTCCTGTTGCATGCCTTGTGTGATGCCTTGTTGGGCGCAGCCGCCCTTGGCGATATCGGTCGCCACTTTCCCGATACCGATCCGCAATACCATGGCATCGACAGCCGCCAACTCCTGCGCCATGTTATGGGTTTGATTAATGAGCGTGGCTATGAGGTCGGAAACGTGGATGCAACCATCATTGCCCAGGCACCCAAAATGTCTCCCCATATCGAACAGATGCGAAAACACATAGCCGAGGACCTGGACAGCTCCATAGACAAGGTGAACGTCAAGGCCACGACCACCGAAGCGCTGGGTTTCACCGGTCGCGGCGAGGGGATCGCCGTACAGTGTGTGGCACTCATCAAGGCACGCGACTGACTCATGCACACACCCAATCCCGAAGCGCTAATGCAATGGGCCTTTGCCCTGGAGAGTCCGCAGTCACGGGCGAACATCCGACAACAGGCGGAAGACTTCGCGGTAACCGAGGTGCTCGGCTTTGAGCCATCGGGGGAAGGGCAACACCGCATGTTGTGGATCGAAAAGCGCAACACCAACACCGACTGGTTGGCACGTCAGCTGGCACGTTTTGCCGGGGTATCGCCGCGCGATGTCGGCTACGCCGGTCTCAAGGATCGCCACGCCATCACCCAGCAGTGGTTCAGTCTCGATCTGGCCGGCCGTGAGGAACCGCAGTGGGATGAGTTTAATTCCGACGACTATCGCATCCTCAATGTGGCCGCGCACAACCGCAAGATTCGCAAGGGCACACTGCAGGGCAATCGCTTTCGTCTGACATTACGGAACATCGAAGGTGATCCCGATGAGATGGAGCTACGTCTTCAGACCATTGCCCGTGACGGGGTCCCCAACTATTTCGGTGAACAACGATTCGGACGTGACGGTGATAACATCAACCAGGCCTGGAAGATGCTGCAGGGCGAGATCAAAGTGAAGGACCGCACTCGACGCGGCCTCTATCTCTCTGCGGCGCGTTCACTGCTGTTTAACGCGGTGCTCAGCGAACGGGTGCTGCAGTCAAGCTGGAACCGGCTGCTTCCCGGTGAGGCCGCCATGCTCGCGGGCAGCCAGAGCTTTTTCAGTGTGGACCGTATTGATGATGCAACCCAGGCAAGACTGGAACAGTGGGATATTCATCCCAGCGGTCCGCTATGGGGACGGGGTCAATCACCTGTCAGCGACGAAGCCTTGAGACTGGAACAAGATGTCCTCTCAAATTACCGTGATTGGTTGGCACCACTGGAAAATGTGGGTCTGAAGCAGGAGCGTCGTCCACTTCGTCTTCAGGTCCATGAGCTGGAATGGCAATGGAAGGATGAGGCGACACTGGAGTTACAGTTCCAGCTCGAGGCCGGCAGTTACGCAACCTCGGTACTCAGGGAACTCTGTCTTCTCAATCCTTCGTAAGCTCTAATAAAAAGGGGCCAACATCTGTTGGCCCCTTTTTTGTTTTCCAGCTAGCTGGCTGCCTTAATCGTATTTGAATTGATTGACCTGAGTTTGTAGGTCGTTGGACAGTCTCGCCAGTTCGTTGCTGCTGATGGCAGTTTGTTTCGAACCTTCAGAGGCCTCTTCCGTCGCGTTGTTAATGCTGACGATGTTGCGTTCGATCTCCTCGGCCACGGCGCTCTGTTCTTCCGCGGCACTCGCTATCTGGCGGTTCATATCGTTGATATTGGCCACCGCCGTGGTGATGATGTTGAGTGCTTCGCTGGCGCGCGCCGCCTGTTCGACACTCTTTTCGGCCTCGTTCTGACCCTGTTCCATCACCGAGACCGCTTCGTTGGCGGAGCCTCGGAAACCTTCGATGATCTTGCTGATCTCCTCGGTGGACTCCTGGGTACGGCTGGCCAGGGTACGTACCTCATCGGCGACCACGGCGAAGCCGCGTCCCTGTTCCCCGGCACGCGCAGCCTCGATGGCGGCGTTCAGGGCCAGCAGGTTGGTCTGTTCGGCGACGTCCTTGATGACATCGAGGACGGTACCGATGCTGCGACTGTCCTCTTCCAGTTTATGAATCACCTCACCGGCGCGTTTGACCTCGGTGGCGAGGTTGTTGATGGCCGATACGGTATCGGTGACAACTTCCCGACCACTCTTGGCCTGCTGATCGGCCTCGGTGGCGGAGGCGGCGGCGTTTTCGGCGTTGGTGGCGACTTCGCGAATCGTGGCGGCCATCTCGTTAATGGCGGTGACGACCTGATCGGTCTCCTGCTTCTGGCGCTGGATGGCGGCATCGGACTGTGTCGTGATGGCGGACATCTCTTCGGAGGCTGCCGCGATTTGAGTCGTGGAACCTGCCACCTTGGCGACCGTGTTCTGCACCTTGGAGGCGAAGCGGTTGAAGGCGTCGGCCATTTCGGCGATTTCATCGCGACCGTGAATCGGCAGGCGCTGGGTCAGATCGCCTTCGCCCTCGGCGATGTTGTCCATCGCCAGCTTGGCGTCGCACAGGGGACGAGAGATGCTGCGGCTGATGAAGTAGGCCAGGACCATACCGAGAATCAGGGAAAGTCCGCCGACAACCATCATCGTGGTCACAACCGCACTCTCTGCCCGACTATATTCTTCGCGGTTGATGGAGACTTCCAGGACACCGACGGGCTTACCGGAGTAGTCATTGACCGGCGCGGCGTAGACCGCCATCGGTTTGCCGTTCAGCATCGTACGTTCCAGCACGAACTGCCCGCTCATGGCACTTTGCAGGAGGGCCTGGTTACTTAGATCAGCGCCCTGATAGGTCTTGGCGAAGGGCTTGAACACGCCCTGGTTTTCCACGTGTAAAGCGATCTCCAGACCGCGCTCGATGTTGTTCTGCTTGATGGTTTCAAAAAAGGGCAGACCGAAAGACATACCGAATTCCACCGAACCGTAGTGCTCGCCAGCGTTGGTGACGGGCATCACCCCACGAACGCCGAGGCCGGCAACGCCCTTTTCCAGACCCCATATGCCCTGGTGGCTGGTATTGACCTCGACTACGGTGTGTCGAAACGAGGACAGGTCATCGCCGAACTTCTCAGGTTTATGCACGCGTAGAAAAGATGTCGCAGGTGGTGTGTGAAACTGAAACTGTCTGACGTCGTAGTCGCTGCGCAGTACCTTGTAGGCAGGTTCTAAGGCATCGTACAAAGCCTCGCGCTCATCGTTGACGAACATTTGCTTGATGTAGCCCATGTTCGCCATGGTCGCGCTCAGGGCCTGGGCCAGGCGTCCCTCGGACTCGATACGTCCGCGAATGTTTTCAAACAGGGTCTGAAGTTCGGCCTTTTCTGCCTTGGCAATAATGCCATTGACCTGAACGTAGATGGCAGGGATGGTGATGGCCGTGCTGAGTATGAGCACCAGTGCAAAACCCACGATAAGCCTAGGGCCAATGTTTAATCGGCTAAATATGTTCATGTTCTCTCCAGTGACCGTGTAATGACGATAAAGATCATTATTAGCAGGTCATTATATAGACCAGGCCAAGCGTATCGGCATCGTTTACTGCGAACTTGATAGGTATTGACAAAGAATTTACTGGCTTATCGGTGCCGGGATCAGTTGCGTCTGATAAGAACATAGACGGCGCCGGTGCCGCCGTCCACACTGCGCGCGGAAGTAAAGGCCATCACCTCGTCGCGCTGACGCAGCCAGGCATTTACCTTGTTCTTGAGTACGGGAAGTTTCTGAAAGGAGCCATGCCCCTTGCCATGGATGATCCGTACACAGCGCAGACCACGGCTGCGGGCATTACCGAGAAACAACGCGATGGCATTGCGCGCATCGGGTATACGCATGCCGTGAAGGTCCAGCTCGGCCTCGATGGCGAACTGACCGCGTCGCAGTTTGCGAAGTACGGTGGTTTGCAGGCCCGGGCGATGGAACAGCAGCTCTTCGCCGGTCTCCACCTCGGCAACGTCCATCTCGTCGGACATCATGTCCTGCATCACCTGTTCCGCATCACGCTCACGTTGAACCGGGCGCGGCGGGGGAGGCGAACGGTGCGGTTCGACCTTGTCGTGGGATAAGGGTTGAACACCCTTGACCGCTTCACGAAACAGGGCGATATCCTCGTCACTGGGTTGTCGGTCAGGTTTCTTTTTCATTGCGCCAGGGCAGGGCTTTCCCTACCATATCTCCGATATGAACATCCTGCTAAGTAATGACGATGGCTACAAGGCCGAGGGTATCCAGACCCTCGCAAGTTACCTGCAAGAAATCGCCGATATTACCGTCGTGGCGCCCGAACGCAATCGTAGCGGCGCCAGTAACTCCCTCACGCTCGAATACCCGCTTCACGCCCATGAGACGGCTCCAAACGAGTATTATATCGACGGCACGCCCACCGATTGTGTTCACCTTGCTATCACGGGCTTGCTGGACGATGAGCCCGACATGGTGGTCTCGGGTATCAATGCCGGGGCCAATCTCGGTGATGACGTTCTCTACTCGGGCACCGTGGCGGCCGCCATGGAAGGGCGCTTCCTTGGTCTGCCGGCCATGGCCATCTCCCTGGCGGGCTCGGAGCCTCAGCAACATTATGCCACGGCCGGCAAGGTGGCGGTGCAAATGGTCAATAAGCTCATGACGGAGCCGCTGCCGGCCGATGTGATTCTAAATATTAATGTCCCCGATGTGCCGTGGGATTCAATCAAGGGTTTCGAGGTCACCCGACTTGGCCACCGTCACAAGGCCGAACCCGTGATTCGTACGCAGGATCCTCGTGGACGTGATATCTACTGGGTCGGACCGGCCGGGGCCGAACAGGATGCCGGTCCGGGCACCGACTTCCATGCCATCCGCACAGGGCACGTTTCCATTACCCCCCTGCATGTGGATCTGACCAGTTACCGTTCCATGGATGGATTAAGCCGGTGGGTGGAGGCACTTGTTTGAAGAACGGCTTCGATAAACACCGCGGTATCGGGATGACCTCGCAGCGAACGCGCGATCGCATGGTGGTGCGCCTGCAGGAAGAGGGGATTCGTGACCAACGGGTGCTGGCCGCCATCAGCCGTACACCGCGTCACCTGTTTGTGGACGAGGCCCTGGCCACGCGTGCCTACGAGGATACCGCCCTGCCCATCGGTTTCGGCCAGACCATCTCACAACCCTACGTGGTGGCGCGCATGACCGAGGTGGTGGTAACGGGACCACCGCCCAAGAAAGTATTGGAGCTGGGCACCGGTTGCGGCTATCAAACCGCGATACTGGCCCAGTTGGCGGAGCAGGTCTTTTCCATTGAGCGCATTGGAGAACTTTCACGTCGAGCCAATGAGGCGCTTCGAGAACTTAACCTCTCCAATGTCGTGCTCAGGGTTGGCGATGGCTGGCAGGGTTGGCCCGAGCAGGCCCCCTTTGATGCCATTGTGGTGACCGCTGCGCCGGAAAAGGTACCGCCCGCCCTGCTCGAACAACTGGCCGAGGGCGGACGCCTTGTCATCCCGGTTGGTGAAGAGCAGGACCGGCAGCGTCTGTTGCACATTACCCGTTCCGGTAACGATTTCGAAGAAGAGATGCTCGACTGGGTATCGTTTGTTCCCTTGGTGAAGGAGTCCAGGTGAAGATATTTTCCGCCCTCTACGAGCGCGTCATGCGCTGGTCACGTCATCCACATGCCCCCTGGTATCTGGGTGTACTGAGCTTTGCCGAGTCATCATTCTTTCCCATCCCTCCGGATACCATGCTCGCGCCCATGTCCCTGGCACGGCCGGAGAGGGCCTGGCGCTATGCCCTGTTGACGACGATTACCTCCGTGTTAGGGGGCGTCTTCGGTTATCTGCTGGGTATGTATTTCTACGGTTTGATCGAACCTGCCCTGCACCAGTTCAATCTGTGGGAGAAGTTTGTCCTGGTGAAAGAAAAGTTCAACGAGTACGGCGTATGGTTTATTTTTGTCGCCGGCTTTTCACCCATTCCTTACAAGGTCTTTACTATCGGTGCCGGGGTATTGAACATGGCCTTCCTGCCCTTTGTCGCAGCCTCCTTTATTGGACGTGGGGCACGCTTCTTCCTGGTCGCCGGTCTCATGCGCTGGGGAGGACCGCGCATGGAACAACACCTACGTCGCTATGTCGATATCCTGGGCTGGGTGACATTGGTTGCCATCGTCGTTGTTTACCTGATATTGCGTGAGTAATGAAAACGATTCGCCTGGATGCACATGTCGGTTTAATAGCACTACTTTTGCTGAGTGTATTATTTGCTAGTGCCTGTACCACACAAAACTTGTTAAAGGGTGATCGCACCCAACATCTCTATCGACATCCGCGCTTCCACACAGTAGAGTCGGGAGACACACTCTATTCAATTGCCTGGACTTATGGGTATGATTATCGAGTGGTGGCGCGCTGGAACGAAATAAAGCCGCCTTATACCATCAAGCTGGGACAACGCATTCGGGTTGCCCCGCCGCCTGAGTTCGATGCCCGCCAGGCACTGTCGGGGAACGATACGAAACGGGCCGATGATGGAAGAGGAAGCAGCGTTAGAAGCCTGTCACGAAATGACAGTAAAAAAACTGATACAAATTATAAAAATGATAAACCCCTGGACTGGCAATGGCCGGTGGATGGCAGGGTGATAAAAAACTTTTCTGCCGCCAACGGCAGCAAGGGTGTGGACATTGTAGGCGTACTCCAGCAACCGGTGTACGCCGCGGCCGATGGTGAGGTCGTTTACAGTGGACGAGGACTGAGAGGATACGGAAATCTGATCATTATTAAACATAACGATCTCTATCTCAGCGCCTACGCCCATAATAATGAGTTGCTGGTCAAGGAGGGGCAGCGAATCGCAAAGGGGAACAAGATTGCCACCATGGGGAACAGCGATACCGATAAGGTAATGCTGCATTTCGAGATACGCCGTGATGGTAAACCTGTAGATCCTCTAGCCTTTCTGCCCAAACGCAACTTGTAGGGGAATAGCAGTAGGGAGGTCTTGTGATGGCCAAGACAGATACCACCGAAGGCAGAGAAGAAACGGACGGCAATGAGTTTCACGAAGAGGCCATTGCAGAGAGCGGCGCCAGACAGGGTTATACCGTCGATGCCGATGAACCTGAAAAAGAAGAAGTTCAATCGTTTGATGCCGGTACTATTCCGGACAGCCAAATCGATGCCACCCGCTTATACCTTTCCGAGATTGGTTTCTCCCCATTACTAAGTGCCGAAGAAGAAGTCCATTACGCCCGTCTCGCGCAAAAAGGCGAGGAGAGTGGACGCAAGCGCATGATCGAGAGCAACCTGCGCCTGGTGGTCAAGATAGCGCGGCGCTATCTCAATCGCGGCCTGCCCCTGCTGGACCTTATAGAAGAAGGCAACCTCGGACTCATTCGCGCGGTGGAAAAATTTGACCCCGAACGAGGCTTCCGTTTCTCAACCTATGCCACCTGGTGGATCCGTCAGACCATCGAACGGGCCATCATGAACCAGACCCGTACCATTCGCCTGCCCATCCACGTGGTCAAGGAAATCAATACCTACCTGCGCGCGGCCCGTTCACTGGCACAGCAACTGGACCATGAACCGACCGCCGAGGAGATCGCGGAAAAGCTCGACAAACCCATCGAAGAGGTCAAGCGCATGTTCGGTCTTAATGAACGCGTTGCCTCGGTGGACGAACCCATGGGACGCGATGCCGAAAAATCCCTGCTCGACTCCATCCCCGACGAGAACATCATCGACCCGGCGCAAATGCTGCAAGACGATGACGTTAAACACCACATCGAAGACTGGTTAAATCAGCTCAATGAAAAGCAGCGTGAAGTGGTGGAGCGTCGTTTCGGACTGAACGGTTATGACATCGCCACACTGGAAGAGGTGGGTAACGAGATCGGCGTCACTCGTGAACGCGTGCGCCAGATACAGATCGAGGCGCTGCGTCGCTTGCGTGAAATCCTCGAGAGCGAGGGCTATTCCGAGGACGCCCTGTTACATTAGGCCGATTCGAACATCAGCATGGCCGCCACCACTCGGCGCCCTTCGCTGGCGAGTATATTAAAGGTACGGCAGGCGGCAGCCGTATCCATCACTTCCACCCCCACACCCTGTCTATGCAGGGGCGCCAATACCTCCGCAGCCGGAAATCTCAGACGTCTACCGCTGCCGAACAGGGCCACTTCCGGCTCCCACTCCAGCAGTCGAGCGAAGTGCTCGGCATCCAGCTGCTCGTGACGCTCGGGCTCCCAGCTCTCCATCACCACGGGTGTAAGGATGATGCTGTAATCGATGAGCTGGATCTCGGGCCTATCCTTGTCGGTTTTGGATGGAGGCACGATGATCTGAAGGCCGTCCTCGTCGTAGGCCTTGATGGAGTACTGTTCCAGGTTATTGTCGAGGCTGAGTTGCATGGCTACTCCGCATCAGGTTTGCAAGGTAGAATAGGCATGGGGCCAAATTGACACCGCACGGCCCCGTCAGTAATGTTAACAGCTTTTTCGCAAACCGTGGTGGGGAGACGGCGTCGACAGGGCGCCGCAACAGGTCGCAATCTTGATAGAAGAATTCCATAGAATCAAACGCTTACCTCCGTACGTCTTTAATATCGTCAATGAGCTGAAGGCCGAGGCGCGTGCGCGCGGCGAGGACATTATCGACTTCGGCATGGGCAACCCCGACCAGCCTACTCCCAAACACATCGTCGACAAACTGGTGGAGTCGGCCCAGCGCAACAATACCCACCGCTATTCCGTCTCCAGGGGCATCCCGCGCCTGCGTCGCGCCATCTGTAACTGGTACCGCGACAAATACGCTGTCGAACTGGACCCGGAGAGTGAGGCCATCGTCACCATCGGTTCCAAGGAGGGCTTGGCACATCTGGCCCTGGCCACGGTGGGGCCGGGTGACGCGGTGCTGGTGCCCAATCCCTCTTATCCCATTCATCCCTATGGATTTGTCATCGCCGGGGCCGATATTCGCCACGTGCCGCTGGTGCCGGGCGGCGACTTCTTCGCCGAGCTGGAGAAGGCGATCCGCGATACCTGGCCCAAGCCCAAGATGCTGGTACTCAATTTCCCTGGCAATCCCACCACCCAGTGCGTGGAACTGGAGTTCTTCGAGAAGGTGGTGAAGATCGCCAAAGAACATGAAATCTGGGTGGTGCACGACATCGCCTATGCCGAGATCGTCTTCGACGGTTACCAGGCGCCTTCCATCATGCAGGTGCCCGGGGCCAAGGAGGTGGCGGTGGAGTTTTATTCCCTTTCCAAGACCTATAATATGCCCGGCTGGCGCGTCGGCTTCATGGTCGGTAATCCCACTCTGGTTTCGGCGCTGGCGCGCATGAAGTCCTATCTGGACTATGGCACCTTCACCCCCATCCAGGTCGCGGCCATTACCGCGCTGGAGTCTTCGCAGGATTGCGTAAACGAAATTCGGGACATGTATCAGGCCCGCCGTGATGTCCTGGTCAAGGGCCTAAACGAGGCCGGCTGGCAGGTCGAGGCGCCGAAGGCCACTATGTTCGTGTGGGCGCCCATTCCCGAGGCCTATCGCCACCTGGGCTCACTGGAGTTTTCCAAGAAGCTGCTCAGCGAGGCCAGGGTGGCGGTTTCACCCGGTGTAGGCTTTGGTGAATACGGTGACGACCATGTGCGTTTCTCCCTGATCGAGAATGAGCACCGCACGCGCCAGGCCATACGCGGTATTAAAGAGATGTTCCGCAAGGATTCCATGACATGATCCAACGCAAGCCGATCCTCAAGTCCGACAAGCTCGCCAGCGTCTGTTATGACATACGTGGGCCGGTATTGGCACGTGCGCGCCAGATGGAGGAAGAGGGCAATCGCATCATCAAGCTCAATATCGGTAACCTCGCGCCCTTTGGCTTCGAGGCCCCGGAGGAGATCCAGCAGGACGTGATCTATAACCTGCCGAGTGCCTCC
This sequence comes from Gammaproteobacteria bacterium, assembly GCA_014762495.1. Classification (GTDB taxonomy): domain Bacteria; phylum Pseudomonadota; class Gammaproteobacteria; order Thiohalospirales; family Thiohalospiraceae; genus JABURT01. The sequence continues at coordinate 13,019 of JABURT010000044.1, forward strand.
GGTTACTCCGATTCAAAGGGCCTGTTCTCGGCACGCAAGGCGGTGATGCACTACAGCCAGCAAAAACGTATCCCCGGCGTCGGCCTGGAGGATATCTATATAGGGAATGGTGTCTCCGAGCTCATCGTACTGGCGATGCAGGGGCTACTGAATAACGGTGATGAAGTGCTGGTGCCGACACCCGATTATCCGCTGTGGACCGCGGCGGTGAGCCTCGGCGGTGGGCGCGCCGTGCACTACCTGTGCGACGAATCCAATGAATGGCTACCGGACCTGGACGACATCCGCGCCAAGATCACCGAGCGTACCCGCGCCATCGTTATCATCAATCCCAACAATCCCACCGGTGCCCTCTATCCCGATGACCTGTTGCAGGAGATCGTTGAGATCGCGCGTCAACATCACCTGATCGTCTATTCCGATGAGATCTATGACAAGATGATCTACGATGGCGCCAGTCACACGGCCATTGCCTCGTTGGCCGATGATGTCCTCTTCGTTACCTTCAGTGGTCTGTCCAAAAACTACCGTGCCTGCGGCTATCGAGCCGGCTGGATGATCATCTCCGGCGAGAAGAGCCATGCCACCGATTACCTCGAGGGCTTGCACATCCTGGCCTCAATGCGCCTGTGTTCCAACGTGCCGGGCCAGCACGCCATCCAGACCGCGCTCGGTGGATACCAGAGCATCGAGGATCTGGTCAGCCCCGGCGGACGCCTGTTGCGCCAGCGCGACGAGGCCTATGACATGCTCACCTCGATGCCGGGCGTTAGCTGCGTCAAGCCTAAGGCGGCCCTTTACCTGTTTCCGAAGCTGGATCCAAAGATGTATCCTATCGCCAACGATCAGGCCTTCGCCCTGGAACTGCTGGAAGAGGAGAAGGTGCTGGTGGTGCAGGGCAGCGGCTTCAACTGGCCCCGGCCGGATCACTTCCGGGCGGTTTTCCTGCCCGTGAGCGACGACCTGCAGGATGCGATGACACGCATCGAGCGCTTTCTGGCGCACTATCACAAGCGCAACGCCTGAGCCTGCGCACAACAGAACCTGAGAAAAGAGAACGCGTAAAGAATGAAACCTGTCAACGTAGGACTCCTGGGACTCGGCACCGTCGGAGGCGGTACCGTCAATGTACTCAAACGCAATGGCGAGGAGATTGCCCGCCGTGCCGGACGCGGCATCGAGATCGTTCACGCCTCGGCGCGCGACCTGAACAAGCCACGCATCTGCGACACCGCAGGCATGCAGCTCACCAACGATGCGAACGAGGTGGTGGACAATCCCGAGGTTCAGGTGGTGGTGGAGCTCATCGGCGGCGACTCGCTGGCCCTGGAACTGGTCATGCGCGCCATCGATAACGGCAAGCACGTGGTGACCGCCAACAAGGCGCTCATCGCCAAGCACGGCAACGAGATCTTCGCCAAGGCGCAGGAGAAGGGTGTCATGGTCGCCTTCGAGGCGGCGGTGGCCGGCGGTATTCCCATTATCAAGGCGCTGCGTGAAGGCCTGGCTGCCAACCGCATTGAGTGGCTGGCGGGTATCATCAACGGTACCGGCAACTTCATCCTCACCGAGATGCGCGACAAGGGCCGCGACTTTGAGGACGTGCTCAAGGAGGCCCAGGAACTGGGGTATGCCGAGGCCGATCCCACCTTCGACGTGGAAGGGATCGACGCCGCCCACAAGCTGACCATCCTCGCCTCCATCGCCTTCGGTATTCCGTTGCAGTTCGACAAGGCCTTCACCGAGGGCATTACCCAGATCACCCGCGAGGACGTGGAGTACGCCGAGGAGCTGGGCTATCGCATCAAGCACCTGGGCGTCTCGCGCCGTACCGAGAACGGAGTGGAGCTACGCGTGCATCCCACCCTGATCCCCGAGCGTCGCCTCATCGCCAACGTCGACGGCGTTATGAACGCGGTACTGGTGAAGGGTGATGCCGTCGGCCCGACCCTCTACTACGGCGCCGGCGCCGGCGACGAGCCCACCGCCTCGGCGGTGGTGGCCGACCTGGTAGACGTGGTCCGTGCGCTGACCTCGGACCCGGAGAATCGCGTGCCGCACCTGGCCTTCCAGCCCGACGCCATCGAGGATATCGGCATCCTACCCATGGCGGAGATCGAGACCGCCTACTATCTGCGTATGCAGACCGAGGACAGGCCCGGGGTGCTGGCCGACATCACCCGCATCATCGGCGACCAGGGGATCAGCATCGAGGCCTTCATCCAGAAGGAGCCGGAAGAGGAGGGCGCCAACGTCACCCTCATCATGCTCACCCACCGGGTCCGGGAACAGAACATGGAACAGGCCATCGGCGAGGTCGAGGCGCTGGACTGCGTGGTGGGTAAGATCACCCGTATCCGCATGGAAACATTGAAATGACGGAAACTTTGCCGCGCGCGAAGTTTCACAGCAGAACGAAAGAATTGAAACCGAGGAACAGATAGATGCCTTTCAGAGAACGTTACACCGGCCTGATCAACCGCTATCGCGACCGCCTGCCGGTGAGTGACGACACCCGACTCATCAGCCTGGGCGAGGGCAACACGCCCCTTATCAAGCTCAATAACATCCCCCGCATCATGGGCAAGGATGTGGAGATCTACGTCAAGTACGAAGGTCTCAACCCCACCGGCTCCTTCAAGGACCGCGGCATGACCATGGCCGTGACCAAGGCGGTGGAAGAGGGCAGCAAGGCCATCATCTGCGCCTCCACCGGTAACACCTCCGCTGCCGCCGCGGCCTATGCCGCCCGTGCCGGCATCACCGCCTTCGTTTTGATACCCGACGGCAAGATCGCCATGGGCAAGCTGGCCCAGGCCATGATGCACGGCGCCGTGGTCATCCAAATCAAGGGCAACTTCGACGAGGGTATGCGCCTGGTCAAGGAGGTGGCCGAGGAGGCCCCGGTGACCATCGTCAACTCCATCAACCCCTATCGCCTGCAGGGCCAGAAGACCGCCGCCTTCGAGATTATGGAAGAGCTGGGCGGCGCGCCCGACTTCCATTGCCTGCCGGTTGGCAATGCCGGCAATATCACCGCCCACTGGATGGGCTATACCGAGTACCACGACCAGGGCATCGTCAATAATCGTCCCCGCATGGTGGGTTTCCAGGCCACCGGTGCCGCCCCCTTTATGCGCGGCGAGATGGTGGATGACCCCGATACCGTCGCCACCGCCATCCGTATTGGTCATCCCCAGTCCTGGGACAAGGCCTGGAAGGTACGTGAAGAATCCGACGGCTGGTTCGACGAGTGTTCCGATGAAGAGATCCTGGCGGCACAGAAGATGCTGGCGATTAATGAAGGTGTATTCTGTGAGCCCGCCTCGGCCACCTCACTGGCCGGTGCCATGCGTGACATAAACTCCGGCAAGATCCCCGAAGGCAGCAAGGTGGTCTGTACCCTCACCGGTCATGGACTCAAGGACCCCGATATCGCCATCAAGCAGAGCACCTCGCCCATGGTGACGGTGGATGCCGACCTGGTCTCGGTGAAGACCGCCATTCTCGACAACCTGCAACAGGACTGAGGCCAGGGGTGGTCGCACGCCACCTCAGTCTGCTGGTGCCGGGTGCACTGGGTCCGCTGGACCTAATGGACCCGGCACAACTCCCCACCTTTAAGACCTTCTCGCGCCTCCTTGGGCGTGGCGATATCACACCTGCACCCGGTGGCCTTGAGGCCCTGCTGTTTGAACGATTCCGCTTTATGAACCCGCACTCAGAGCTGCCCGTGGCCGCCCTGACCTATGCCATGGAAAAAGGGATTGAGCCCGATGGCTGGTGCATGCGCGCCGATCCGGCCTTTCTCGTACCGGGACGTACCAGTCTCATGATGATGGGCGATGGCGCGGATCTGGGACTCCAACCGGACGAGGTGGATGCGGTATTGACCAGTCTCAATCAACACTTCGCGGAAGATGGCTTGCGCTTTGAGGCCACCACTTCAAATCATTGGTACGTCTTCGGCCCCGAGCAGGAGATACAGACCCACCCGCTCAGTGAAGTGATGGGCCTGGCGGTGCAGCAACACCTGCCGCAGGGTCGAGATGGCCTGCGTTGGCACGGCGTGCTGGCGGAGGTGCAGATGCTGCTGCACAGCCACCCTGTCAACCAGACTCGCTCGCAGCGCGGCCTGCCTCAGCTCAACAGTCTCTGGTTTTGGGGGGCTGGGCGCATGCCGGTGTTGCCGGGCGGGCTTTGGCAGTCGATGTGGAGCGATGCCAGTCTGCCCGCCGCCATGGCCCTTGCCGCTTCGGTGCCTCGACAACCTTGTCCAGCCGATGCCGAGGAGTGGCTTGAGAAGGCCGAATCCGGCTCGCACCTGATCCTGCTTGAGTCCTTCATACGATTGCTGCCGGATATGTCGCCGGAGGCATGGGCCGAGGTCATGAGCGACCTGGAGGTCCGCTGGTGGCAGCCCTTGTGGCGGGCACTACGTCGTGGTCGCCTGCAGTCTTTAAGCCTCTATCCGGTGTCCGGGCAGGCCTATTATCTGACACCCGGCCTGGCCCGGCGCTGGTGGCGGCGACCGGTTAGGCTGCACTCGCTGCTGGAGACGGCACTCGATGCTCAAGCGCATTGAGTCGTATCCTCTAACCGGGAGTGGGGAGGACCTGCCAGTCGACCTGCACCCGTTACTCAGGCGTATCCTGCTGCATCGCGACCTGCGTCATGAGAGCGATCTGGCCACCGGGCTGGACCAGCTCCTGCCGGCGAACGGACTCAAGGGCATGGATACGGCCTTGGACTTGCTCATCGAGGCCCTGGAGGGAGATTGGCGTATTCTCATCATCGGGGACTACGACGCCGATGGCGCCACCAGCACCGCCGTGGCGATGGAGGCCCTGAGCCGCTTCGGTGCCAGTCATGTCGATTACCTGGTGCCCAATCGATTCGAGTATGGCTACGGTCTCAGTCCCGAGATTGTGGCGGTGGCCGCCACGCGCAAACCGGATCTGATTATCACCGTCGATAATGGCATATCCAGCCTGGAGGGCGTGGCGGCAGCCAATCGGCTAGGCATCAAGGTGCTGGTCACCGATCACCATCTACCGGCCGAAGCGCTGCCCGCTGCCGAGGCCATCGTCAATCCCAACCAGCCAGGAGACGACTTCCCTAGCAAGTCCATGGCAGGGGTGGGGGTCAT
>JABURT010000132.1 GCA_014762495.1 Gammaproteobacteria bacterium
CCCCCCGCATGGAGGCCGGCAGCACGGCTGGAACAGAGCTCACCGGGGCAATCGACGAAGAATTGACACCACTGGAAGAGATGAAGCTCGGCCTGCTCAAGGCCGTGCTGGAGCGCCTCACCGGGGTCGAGATCAAGGTGCTGTCGATGCGCGAGTTCAAGGAGAAGCTTGCCGAACTCCAGCAACCGGGGCCCGAGGTCGACTGGCATCGTCAGGACAGGCGCCGCGAGGGGCCGCCGCTGGGCGAATTCGCCATGGCCTATGACTATTCGCGCACCCGTGTCGAGAGTGAGACCACCGAGGTGGAGATGACCGGCCAGGTGAAGACCGCCGACGGCAAGACACTCGACATCGGGATCCGCATACGGCTGTCACGCCAACTGGTGGAACATGAAGAGGTCCATCTGCGTAGCGGTGATCAACGCCTGTTCGACCCGCTGGTGATCAACTTCGAGGGCAACTCCGCCGAGTTGACCGCACGCGACTTCCAGTTCGATCTCGATGTCGACGGCCAGTTGGATCGAATCGCCATGCTCAAACCGGGCAGCGGCTTTCTCGCCCTGGATCGCAATGACGATGGAGAGATCAACGATGGCAGCGAGCTGTTCGGGCCGCGCAGCGGCGACGGCTATGACGAGCTTTCGGTATATGACGAGGACGGCAACGATTTCATCGACGAGGGCGATGCCATCTTTGATGCCCTGCGCATCTGGTCGCTGGATGGAGACGGCGAGCCACGCCTGATGGGCCTGGGCGATGCCGGTATCGGCGCCATCTACCTGGGCCATATCGGCAGTGAGTTCACGCTGGAGGATGACCAGGCCAACCACACCGGGCAACTGCGCGACAGCGGTTTCTACATCAATGAAGATGGATCGGTCGGCACCCTGCAGCAGATTGACCTGGTGGTATAAAGCACAATCGACGGTCTAGAGCTTGGTATAGCCCCACATGACCTCGTTGCTAAAGGGCAGCTTCTCCTGCCCGACCATGCACTCGATGGCATAGTCGGGCAGGTTGCTGTCATGGTTCAGGGGATTGATGTAGATATTCCTGTCACGTCCCTTGAAACTGCTGACCAGTGGCCAGTGTTGACCGGGTTCGGTGCTGTGCTTGATCACCAGCGCGGTCTCACCGTTCTTGAGTCGAACAAAGCTGCCCGGCGGGTAGACCCCCAGTACATGGATGAGTCGCTGACACAGGGACTCATCCATGAGGTTGCCCTTTTCGGCGTATAACTGCTTGAGTACCTGGCCTGGGATTTCAGCCGGTTTGTGGGCATGGGCCTGGACCATGGCGCTGTAGCGATCGGCCAGGGCAATGATGCGCGCACCGTGTGTGATGGCATCGCCCTGTAGGCCGTCAGGATAGCCCGAGCCATCGAGGCGTTCATGGTGTTGGCGGACCATCTGCAACCACAACTCATCCGTTGTTACGTTCTTCTCCAGCAACTGCTCGGATTCAACAGGGTGTCGCCGCAGCTTTTCCTGTTGTTCCTCGCTCAGGGGACCCGCCTGATTTTCCAGGGTATCGTGCAGATCCAGCATCCCCAGGTTGGCGGTGAGTGCGGCACAAACCACTCTTAATTGTTCCCCGTCATCATGCCCGTGGTGCTGTGCCAGAACGGAGCTAATGATGGCGGTATGTATGGAGTGGGTAACCGAATAAGGTTTCTCATCGAAACGGTGCACGACCCCCACCATGGCATCGGGAAATTCATTGCATAATCGGATCAGCAATTGCGCCATGTAATTGAGCCGCAGCGCACCGTCATTGGTGGGCAGGGTCAGGTTCTTTAACAGGTGCTTGAGGTGTTGATGGATCTCGTCGACGAAGGCAAAAGGATTGTCTATCTTCTTTTCCAGCAGCAGGTTGAGTCGATCGGAGGTATCATCGGGACGAAATCCCTGCGTGACCAACATATCCACCTGATGCTGGCTCTCCACTTCTTCGCCCTTATGCAGCAACAAGGTCCCGCTCTCACGAAATACGGACCATGGTAGTGCATCACCCACCTTGAGCTCGCCTTTTTTGACACGAACAAATGCCATTTCCACCTCCGTCCTGCTGCGGCGAAAAATTCGCTGCATGTTTTTCTTATCGGCTTTATTCTAGTTACAGTTTAGTGAAGAATAGTGCAATGGAAATCGACAAGTCGTTTATCACGCGTGACGGCGTCAAGATCGGCTACCGTGGTCCGCAACAGGTGGATCCCGAACGCCCATCCGTATTATTGATACATGGCCTGGCCAGTAATCTGACACGCTGGTCGGAATTCGTCGAACATACTCGCCTGCATCAGGGCTATAACATATTTCGTATCGACCTTCGTGGACGCCAACGCTCGATCCATCACGGCATTATTACGCGAAAAAAGTGGGTCGCCGATATTATAGAACTGATGGATCGTGAAGCCGTCACGCGATTTATCTTCATTGGTCACAGCCTGGGGGCCCAGGTGGCCCAGGCCTTTGCCTGCAAACACCCGCAGCGGACTCAGGGCCTGGTCTTCATCGATCCGGTCTATGCCGACAACCTGCACGGCGCACTGGCGACGGTCAAACGATTCAAGTGGCTGGGCTGGCTTGTGCTATGGGTGATACTGTTCTTCACCAAGCTCGGGTTGCACCGTAAAACTTATACCGTCAGGGACATGCATCAGCTCGACCTTAAAACCCGCGCCACGCTGGAGGCCAATCCCGACCTGACCATCGCCGACCTGTATATGTCACCCAAGGCGGATCTGGAATACATTCCCATAAGCTCCTATCTGCAGGACCTGTTGTCGGTCACCCAGTCGACCTGTCCGGCGCGAAACATCCAGGCACCGGTGCGTGTGTTGTTATCCGCCGGTGCCAGCGTCAGTTCTTACGACAAGAATCTCGCCATAATTCATAGCTATCCGGATAACGGTACCACCGAGATAGAGGCCGACCACTGGTTGCTTACCGAACGTCCTCATGAGGCCCGCGAAGCACTTGAGGCCTTTGTCGACGACATCGCCGCGCGAACCAAATAACTACCCGCTGTCGTCGCTTGCGGCTATAATCCCGCCCTCTGTAATCAACTTCCTCCGGGGTATCAGGCATGACCAGCGCGGTCGAACTTCGTCAATTATTTCTCAAAATCCGCGGCAACAAGGTCTTCGAACTATTTGTCATCGGCGTGATCATCGTTTCCGCCCTGCTTATCGGGGCCAAGACCTACTACATCCATCCCCAGGTCGAACAGATACTCCGGATATTGGACGTCCTGATCACGGTGATCTTTCTCGTCGAAATCATCATACGCATGGTGGCCGATGGCAAGCTGAGCCGTTTTTTCAGAAACGGATGGAATGTCTTCGACTTTGTGATCGTCACCGCCAGCCTCATTCCGATCGATGAATCCGAAATGGCCCTGCTGGCCCGACTGCTGAGAGTCTTCCGTATCCTGCGTCTGGTCTCCATCATTCCCGAATTGCGTATCCTGATGAACGCACTGGTCAAGGCGATTCCAAGAATGGGATACGTGGTGCTGCTGATGTTCATCATCTTCTATATTTACGGCGCCATGGGCAGCATGCTGTTTGAGAAGATCAACCCGACCCTTTGGGAAAACATAAGCATATCCATGCTAACCCTGTTCCGAGTCGCCACCTTCGAGGACTGGACCGATGTCATGTATGAGACCATGACGGTCTACCCACTCAGCTGGTTGTATTATCTGAGCTTTATCTTTTTAACCGCCTTTGTCTTTCTCAATATGATGATCGGTATAGTGCTGGATGTACTGCAGACCGAGCATGAGAAATACAACCAGGAGCAGGGCCTGGGAGAGGCCGGCGAGGTGCACTGGATTCGTGAACACTCTGAGTTAATGGAGCAGCGCCTTGAACGCATCGAGGAGATGCTCAAACAGATGAAGCGTGACTGAATTCCAAAAGCTGGACATTGGCGATACGCAATTCATCTACCTGAGACAACCAGTCACAAAGTGATTTGAGCTCGTCGAGACAGCTGTCTTCCAGTCCGCTGAAGTGAAGCACGCAGCCATTCATCCCCCGGCTCGGCTCGAAGTCGACGAGCAAAGAGCTGTCCCCCGGACAAGACAGATCTCGAGGGGGTGTGAGGTCATTGCGCAGTGGATACCACAGGATACTGGCCGACTTCGTACAGTTTCGACGAATCTTCGTGAGCAGGCCTTGCACCCCACTCCACTCCTCCTGCGACAGGAATGGGGGATCGATCAGGACAAGCTGTGGCTGGAATGACAGCCACACCCGATCCTCCTGAAAACTATCCATCTGGTGGACGTGGATATGACCATCGGACTTGAACCAGTGTTCAAGCGCGCGCACACATGCCTCGTCCTGGTCACTTAACAGGATGGCCTCCACTGAAGGCAGCCGTGAAAGCAACCATCCGGAACCGGGATAGGCCGGCTGTCCCTGCGGATCATGACACTCGGCAACCGCCCGTTGCCAACTAGACAGGGATCTGGGGCCACGACGCCCCATCAAACTGAAAAGGAGTTGTCGACGGTCCTCGTCCAGATCATGAAGGGGATAACAGGGCATGGCGGCAAAGGCGTCCCATACCCTGAGCGTACTTGATCCCTGTTCCAGGCACAGCAGTGCAAGGTGTTTGATCAGATCCGCGCGATTGGCGGCATACTGTACATGACGATAAATCAACCCATCCTCTCTTACATTGCCGGTGACATGCGTTACAATGCACTAAACATTTAGTTTCGCTGGTCGATCCATAGAGAATACAAATAGAATTCAGAATATATGAGCATCCATACACAAGTGTCGCAAGACCCACCCACTGTCACTATCTCCATCAGCGGACAATTCAATGCCATGCTCCATCGCGAGTTTCGCGATGCCTATAAGGGACGCTTGGAGAACCCGACCAAGGGCCATTACATTGTCGATTTGGGCAAGACCGAGTACATGGACTCCGCCGCACTCGGTATGTTGCTGCTGTTGCATGAATATGCCGGCGGCAAATCCGCACGAGTCACCATCCGAAACGCCAACCAGTTTATACGCGATGTACTTGAAATCGCCAAATTCGATAAAATGTTCGACATCGTATAAACAACAAGAAATCACCGGATCGGGATACAACTCCCGATGCCATGACATGATTTCCATGCTCCTTGGCTATCCGGTACCTCACGCTTACAAGAATTGTCGAATTAACATACACTAGGCGCGCAATCCGTGGGGGAGAGTCCGTTTGAAACTTAGTATCGAGGAATTCCGCAACTGGGAACATAAATCCATTACCCTGCTGGGTATGTCCGGTGTGGGCAAAACCCGACTCGCCCATATGCTCCGCCGCAGCGACTGGTTCCATTTCTCAGGTGATTACCGTATCGGGACTCGCTATCTCGACGAACCCATACTGGATAACATTAAGAGCCAGGCCATGCAGGTGGAATTTCTACGCAATCTGCTGCGCAATGATTCCATTCAGATCATCAATAACATCACCGTCGATAACCTCCAGCCTGTATCCAGTTTCCTCGGTAAACTCGGTAATCCCGAACTGGGCGGCCTGTCTCTGACCGAGTTCAAACGACGCCAGCAACTGCACCTTGACGCGGAAATCGCGGCCATGCGCGATGTACCGGACTTTATCATCAAGGCAAAAGAGATTTACGGCTATCAACACTTCATCAACGATGCCGGTGGTAGTGTCTGTGAGCTCGAAGACGAAGAGACAATCAAGATCCTCGACGAGCACAGTCTTATCCTTTATATCAAGGCGTCTGCCAAGGAAGAAGAGGAGTTGATTCGCCGAGCCGAGTCCGATCCCAAGCCCCTCTATTATCGCGAAGCCTTTCTCGATGAAGAATTGAAGATCTACATGGAGAAGTACCAACTTCCCTATGTCGCCATGATCGATCCTGATCAATTCGTACGTTGGATGTTCCCGCGCCTGTTCAATTCACGCATCCCCCGTTATGACGCAATTGCCCGGGAATACGGATATACCATTACGACACAGGAACTCTCGATGGTCTCGACTGAATCCGATTTCCTTGAATTAATAGAAAACGCTATCCGTCGCGAACAGTAGGAAGATTCTGATATGCCACTTGTCGCACACACCGGCCTCCCCACTTTCGATCGGCTTCGTCTGGAAGGTGAAACCGTCCTGCCGAAAGATTTCGCCCTGCAACAGGAAATCCGTGAGCTGCATATCGGGCTTCTCAACATGATGCCGGATGCCGCGCTGGAAGCCACGGAACGTCAGTTTTTTCGACTCATTGGCGAAAGTAACCAGATAGCCCAGTTTTATTTGCACCCCTTCACACTGGACGAACTTAAACGTAACAAGGCGGGACAGGCTCACGTCGACGAGCATTACGAGACGTTTGATCAAATCAAGGAGGGTGGACTGGATGCCCTGATCATAACCGGCGCCAATGTTACTGGTCCTGAGCTTTCGACCCAACCGTTCTGGGACCCCCTCATCGAGGTCGTGGACTGGGCGTATGACAATGTCACCTCCACGCTTTGCTCCTGCCTGGCGACACATGCGGTGATGGAATTTCGCTATAAGCAGAAACGACGCCATCTTGACAATAAGCGATGGGGCGTCTTTTCGCATAGCGTCATCGATCGCAAGCACCCCCTTACCATCGGTGTGAACACCCGATTTGATGTGCCCCACTCACGATTTAACCAGGTCGATCGCGAACAGTTTGAGCAGGCGAATTTACATGTTTTGGTAGAAAGCGAAGAGGCAGGCATACACCTTGCGGTCAGCGAAGACCTGTTTCGCCTGGTACTGTTCCAGGGGCATCCCGAATACGATGTCATTAGTTTACTGAAAGAATATAAACGTGAAGTGGTTCGTTTCAGTAAGGGTGAAATAGAAGAGTACCCGCCCTTTCCGCAATACTATTTCAGCAAGCAAACCGAGGCCATTCTCTCAGAGCATATGGAACAGGTCGTCTCGGCTATCGAATCTGGTAGCGAGATACCGGAATTTCCTGAAAAACTCATCACGCCAGGGCTGGACAATACCTGGCATGACACGGCGGAGGCCGTTATCAATAACTGGATCGGCACGGTATATCAAATTACAAATATCGATCGCACCAAGCCCTTCAGGATAACTGTTGATCCTAATGATCCTCTTGGTCTGCGATGAAACTTCTCGCACGTGTCTGCTCGGAGGATAACAGGATATTGCGGACATCTTCCGCCGATATCGCTTTGTAGAAAAGGTAACCCTGTGCATAGGGGCAACCCATCTGTAGTAATTGCTCCTTTTGCTCCTCCGTCTCCACCCCTTCAGCCACGGGCATGTAGTTCAGATCCTGACATATACTGACAATGGCTTTCATAATGGCCCTGGAGGTGTCATCGTGCGTGATGTTATCAATGAAGGATTTATCAATCTTTAGCACATCGATGGGTAATTGACGCAAATAACTTAAGGAAGAATAACCGGTTCCGAAATCATCCAGTGCAATGCGTACGCCCTTTGCCCGAAAATTGTTGATTCGTTCACGGGCCAGCTCTAGGTCACCAAGAAAGACCTGTTCGGTAATCTCTACCTCGATGAGTCCAGTGGACAAGGGACTCTCACGCATCATTGATTCAATGTCGTTACAATAGGTACTGTTTGCAAACTGCCGAGCTGAGACATTGATGGCAACTGGAATTTCTATCCCATCCTCCGACCAACGCACCATGTCATCGATTACGCGCTCAACAACCTGCTTACCTATCTCAATGATTTGCCCCGTCTCTTCGGCGACATCGATAAACTTGGCAGGCATGATGATACCTTGCTCTGCATTATCCCAACGTGCAAGGGCCTCCAGGCCGACAATTTTACCACTGCGAATATCCACCTTGGGCTGGTAATAGGGAATAAACTCTTTATCCCTGATCCCCTTGTGAATCTCAGCTTCAGTCGTTACGAAATGGGTTGTCTCGTTGCCAAACTCCGTGTGGTAGAACAGTATCTTGCTGCTCATATCCTTTTTCGACTTGTACATCGCGGTATCGGCATTGCGCACGAGGGTACTGAAATCACTGCCGTCTTGTGGATAAAAGGCAACCCCGATGCTGGCAGACATATAAAATACAATGTCATCAATGATAAATGGTTGTTCAATTTTCGAGATAATCTTGCGCGCAAAACTCTCAGCCGTGTATTTGTCAGTGACATCGGCACAGATCAGAACAAACTCATCTCCACCGAAGCGACTGAGCAGACAGTCATTCCCACACAATTCTTCTACCATGTGGGTAACTTCAACAAGAACTTTATCACCCAGCTTGTGACCGAAACTGTCGTTTATGTTCTTGAAACGATCGAGGTCAAGGAATAAAACAGCAAATACATCCTTCTCGGACGAAGACTTTTTAATCATGTCTTCCAGGTTTTTTTCGAATAACTGGCGATTGGGCAGACCAGTCAAGGCATCATAATATGCCAAGCGAAATACCTGTTCTTCGTGGAGTTTCTGGGCAGTGATATCCACATTCGCGGTACGCACCCCGATAAGCCGTCCCTTTTCATTGACGACCGGCGCACTGACATGGTTTATCCATTTTAACTGCTTGTCACGGGTAAGTATTCTGATGTCCAAACTTTCAGCGATTCCTTCACCGTTGGCATCGTCTATATGTCGTTTCCAGCTTGCCTGGTCTTCGGGGTGGACAATCCTATCCATAAAATTAGAATGTTTGTAGAATTCATCGGCACTATAGCCCGTAAGGGCCTCGACTGAGGGTGAGACATACTGATATTCGCCACTCAGGTTACGGTAGTAAATAAATTCCTGTGCCATGTCAGCGACGGCTCGGAATCGCTCACCATTCTCATGTAACTGCTCACGCACAACGGCCAATTTACCCAGAAGCGAACCAATGATAAAAGCAACCACAGCGGGGATAACGACAAATTGAGGATGAAATTCATCGTAGACAAAGACGAGTTGTACCGTGGCAAAACTACCTATAATCAGATAGGTAAGTAGCCAGTATTTCAAATAAATGCGCCACTGCATGAATGCGCGACTCTCCATATAACCTTATATAATATTGTAATCCTTCTCAAAGCTTGAAGAGACGTCAAAAAACCAATAATTTGTTAAATACTATTGTCAATCTGTAACATTCATCACGAAACGGGAACCCAATCATGATTAACTCTCCGGTAAAAATCGCTATATTTGTTTTCGCCAGCGCCGTCTTGCTGAGTTCCTGTTCCCAGGAGCAACAGAACAAGGTAGGACGGCTCGGTGTGACCTGGCTGGAAGGTGACTACAAGGTTACCTTCTCAGAAGGCAATCATCAGAAGAGCTGGACGGTTCTGGACGGCAAGGTCACCTCCGAACCGGCCAAGGGCTATTACTACTTCTGGGCCACGGAAAACGGCCGCAAATTTTATGTGCAAACGCCCATCATTCGCACCTATATCGAGGAACTGCTCTAAGCCAGGCTTGCAATCGTAGCGTGTGGGTTTCGCTGCTCGTATATCAGGCTATACTAATATTTACACTACTGACTAGGGGGTGGCGGAAAGATGGGTGACAAACACCGCGTTATCATCGTTGGCGGGGGCGCCGGTGGGCTGGAGCTGGCTACGAAACTGGGCAACCGCTACGGCAAGCGCGGCAGTGCGCAGATCACCCTGATCGATAAGTCGCGGACACACATATGGAAACCGCTGTTGCACGAGGTCGCCGCCGGGACCCTGGATTCGGCCGAGGATGAACTGGAATACCTGGCCCAGGCACGCTGGCATCACTTTCGCTTTCGCCTGGGCAAGATGCTCGGACTTGACCGCGACAAGAAAGAGGTGCTTCTAGCGCCCACCTATAACAACGAGGGACAGGTCATCATCCCCGAGCGTCGCTTTCCCTATGACACCCTGATTATTGCCGTCGGTAGCCTCAGCAATGACTTCGGCATCAAGGGTGT
Source organism: Gammaproteobacteria bacterium (assembly GCA_014762495.1). Lineage (GTDB taxonomy): Bacteria > Pseudomonadota > Gammaproteobacteria > Thiohalospirales > Thiohalospiraceae > JABURT01. Next base: position 9,944 of record JABURT010000132.1, read on the forward strand.
TGACAGGCATTGCCTGTTTCTGGACAGCACCGAGCAGGCCGAGCGTTTTCAACAAAAGCTACTCGACTCGATGCTCTACGCCCATACCTGCACCAAGCCGATTGAGAAGGGACAGCTCGATGTGGTGATCGTTGGCGCCGGGGCCACTGGCGTTGAGCTGGCGGCGCAACTGCACCATGTTACACGCCAACTGGCGGCCTACGGGCTCGATACCATCGATCCCTCGCAACATATCAAACTGCATATCATTGAAGCCGGCCCGAGAATTCTGCAGGCACTGCCAGAACGTATCTCTAATGCGGCACTTGAGGAATTGCATCGACTCGGGGTGACCGTACACGTCAACGAACGCGTCATCGAAGTAACCGAGCATGGGGTGCAAACCTCCAGCGGTGAATTCATCCCCGCCCATTTCAAGGTCTGGGCCGCGGGCATCAAGGCTCCGGAGTTCATTAAGGACCTGGCCGGCCTCGAATCCAATCAGATCAACCAACTGGTGGTGGAACCGACGCTACAGACCACGCGCGATGACTCGATCTTCGCGCTCGGCGATTGTGCCGCCTGCCCAAGCTCGGAGCCTGGACGAAATGTGCCACCACGGGCGCAATCGGCGCATCAGCAGGCCAGCCTGATGGTTAAAAATTTCAAACGCCGACTGCTCGGTCGTAAATTATTGAACTATCAATACCGTGACTACGGCTCGTTAATCGCCATGGGAAAGTACTCAACGGTGGGCAGTCTCATGGGTAACCTGGCAGGGAGCTATTTTGTCTCTGGCTATACCGCACGCGTGGTCTACCTGTCGCTATACAAAATGCACCAGGCGGCCCTCTATGGTTGGCCTCGCGCTATCCTGATCAGCCTGTTGCATTTCCTGCGCCGGGGCGTCGACCCTCAGATCAAGCTGCACTAGCCGTTTGAGAAGGGAAGCGGCCGAAACGGGCCAATATCTCGAAAATGCCCGTTTCCAGCTCGCTCAACTGATTCATCAGAGCCTCTCTATCCCCATTGCGCAGAGTCTCATCCAGTGCAATGAGTTTTTTCAGGTGCTCGTCTCGTCGCTCTATAAACTGCTGGTAGCGTTCCATGTTCAGACCGTACTTATAGGGGTTGATCTCTTTTTGGATGCTATCAAGCCACATATTGACGAGACGTGAATACTGTTCCTTGATAGCCAATCCATCTTTCAGATCGCCCTGGACCAGGTCAGAAAGGAATTCATGGTATCGGTTCAGTGCATCGATATAGTAATCATGTTGCTGCCGCTCCCGAATCGCCATGAAGATTTCGCGTATGGGTAACAGGGTCTCATAGGCAGCCTGTTGCTGCTGCTCAAGCAACATACGACGCGCCTCAAGTACATGCCATTCGATTCTATTGAGATCAAAATTGAGCGCCAGGTCGGTACTGCTGGTATAGGCATGCTTCTGCTTATAGACAGACCACGCATCAAACAGGGTTTCCATCGCCGCCATAGCGCGTCTGTTGTGATCATAGGTGAGAACCAGGGTGGGTATATAGGCCTGGTCAAACTGCACCATGTCATCGACCCCATCGGCCCTTGCTGACGAGGACAGGGCCACGAGAGCCATGAGGAGAAACAGAAAGCGGTGACTCGTTCTAGTTAACATACAGGCACTGGCCTATTGACTCTAAATTTGGGTGTAAAAGTATTGTCTGGCGAACCGTTTCGTCAATATGATATAAGAAGTGTTTGCAATATTGACAAGATGTCGATGTCGGGAGTTCCGGGTGCGAAGGACCATTACATTCCAGTTCATACCAATCATACTGGCCCTATCGGCCTGTGATCCCATGCGTAGCGACTTTCCCGACGTCAGCAACGCCGTATCCTACCAGTCCAGTAACCTAATCTCCGCAAGTGCGAGCAACAGCCCTCGTGTGATGAGCTGGAACATCAAATTCGGCGGAGCCAGAATCGACTTTTTCTTCGATTGCTTCGGTGACCGCGTGCTTATGAGCGAAGATGAGGTCACGGCCAATATGGCGGCATTGGCCTCGCATATTAACAGTGTGGACCCGGACATTTTGTTTCTACAGGAGGTGGATGTCCTGTCCAAGCGGGCGGCCTACGTCGACCAGGTTCAATACCTGCTGGACAACACCAATCTCAATTACGGCGCCTATGCCTCGCAGTGGCGATCCGATTTCGTACCCAGCGATGGCATCGGTAAAGTTAACTCGGGCAATGCCATCCTCAGCAAGTGGCCCATCAATAACGCCAAGCGCCATTCGCTGCCGCTTATCGCCAGCCAGGACTCACTGGTCCAGTATTTTTACCTGCGCCGGAATTACCTGCAGGCCGAGATCGCACCCAATGGCAGTGACAAGCTTACGCTGATTGCGACCCATACCTCGGCCTATGCCCAGGACGATACCCGGCAGCAACAATTGCAACGCATCCATGCGGCGGCGCGCGCGATTAGCGATGCCGGTGGTGATGTCCTGGTGGGGGGAGACTTCAATACCCTGCCACCGTTTGAATCGACCTTTCGCACGGGCTTTACCGACGTGGTCTGTACCGACCCCGATTTTCAGGGCGGTGACTACAGCGGGGAAGAGACCTGGATACAGCCTTTTTACGACGACTTTTCACCACTCATTACAGAAGTCGCCTACACCGCTTCCCCCGCCAGCCACTGGACCTATACCGCCGACAAGAACGGCAGCTGGAACCGTAAACTGGATTACCTGTTTACGAACAGCGGCAACAGCTTTGCCAGTGCGACGACGGATCAGGCCACCATGAGCCTGTCCGATCACGCCCCCATTTATGCTACATTGACCTACGCGCCATGAAAAAATACATACTTGTTCTCAGCCTTAGCCTGTACAGCCTGTCGGCAGCGGCACTGGAGCCCTGGAGTGAAGGCACCGCCTTTACCCTGAGCCAGGGCAGCAGCGAGATTGGACTGTTCAGTCCCTATCGTCACGGCCTGAGTCATGACCTGGAGATCTCCACCTATCCCTACGCCAACCTGGTCTACCCCAATGTCAGTCTAAAAAAACAGTGGACCAGTCTCGGTGCCTGGCGCTTTAGTACCCAGCACGCTTTCAGTTATCCAAGCCTGTTCCTGGATACGGTCTCAAGCTCCGGTATCGGCGGCCTGTTACCCGCTAATACGCAAGTGCCGCAGCTTTTCAGCGTCAATAATCATTTCTACTTCAGTCGCCGTCTGGCCAATGGTGCCATCCTTACACCCCGCATCAGTGTCGAGTTGACCGCGGGTGCACAGCCCAACACCATGCCAACCATCGATTTTCCCCTGCTGTATCAACGCACCGCGTCTTATCACAGTGGCTTTACCCTCAATACCGGCGTCGATATCGATGGCCTGATCGGTTCAAACTGGGGCTATAGCGCCGACCTCGATTATTATTATCTGCCCAATATGAACGGCGACTCCGCGCTGGAACACAAGGCCATGCTGTTTTACGAATGGAACAAGGACCGCCGCCTGCTATTCGGATACAAGTACGTAAGCGGCAGCTATCCCTTCGGTTACGACAGCCGGACCTTCCCCATGATCGATCTGCTCTGGAGCTGGTAACTCACATTCATCACGCACAGGGAGAACCCTTGCCATGGATTACGATATCCCCGAATGGGACATGGACGCGGTCAAGGAAATACAGCGTTCAAGCTACGGTAAACATTCGCTGGTGCGTTACGAACTCCCCGATGCCAGACCGGTCCTCGGCCAAAGCACCCCTATCATCATCGATGTCTATTTCCGCAAGCCTGGGCGGCCTGCATTGATTGCCCACCCGGTGGTTGGCAGCAAGCACAATGAGGTGGCGGAACTGTTTGCAAAGACCTATTGCCATCTGGGCTGGAATGCCGTGATCGTCCACCGTGCCCAACACCCGATGGAAGGCCGCACCCCGGAAGAATTCGAACAATTACTTCGCAATATTATTTATAACGATATCCAGGTTGAGCAATATCTAACCCACAAGGGCTTGATACAAAGTGAGCGCTGCATTTCCTTTGGCGCCTCGCTCGGCGGTGTATCCAATGCCCTGCTGACCTCGGTGCTGCCCTATAAGGGATTTGTATGCATGGTCGCCGGCGGTCCCATTGCCGAGGTGATGGCTCGGATGGATAATCCCGAAGTGGATGAATGGAGACAGGCGCGAATACGCGAACTCGGTTACAGCGGCGTAGATGAGTTTGAACAACGCTACCTGGATGTTATCGAGACCGACAGCCTGCGCCTGGCCAATCGACGCGCCAATGTGCTGATGTTTAATGCCATGTTTGACCGCATCGTACGGCCCAAAACCCAGAGAAAACTGAGTCGTGCATTTGGCTGGAGAAACCCAAGCTTCTGGTTTCCGGCCGGCCATGCAACCATCGTCCTGTTTCTACCCGTTATCATCCCGCTGATGTGGGTATGGTCCCTGTATACTTTGCATATCAAACGCTAAGCAGGTACCAACTCGCGATAATCCAGCCCCCATTGCTCGAGCTGCTGATCCAGTCCGTTTGCCTTGAGGTAATGCGCCACCGCCTCGGGAACGGTGATGTCACCGGCATCAATGGCCGGCAGATAGTGTTTCATCATGGGGCCCATGTGCATCTGGTTGAGTCGGTGTTCACTGTAAATCAACAGGCCCAGACTGCCGGCGTGATGCAAAAATCCACTCTCGTAAAAATCCCGTATGGCCTGTTCCTTGTCGTAGGCGACGCGCCGAATCTCGGCCTGCCAACGGCCCCCATCGAGGATGAAACGACCATAGGCGGCGCGTTCATCACCGTCCAGCGGTTGACCCACCGATCCGATATTCACCACCAGCGAACCCTTGAAGGGTTTGATCATAGGACGGTGTGTATGCGAGGCGACAAACAGATCACGCGGTTCACCCAGCTTGGCAGGTAAATCGTCATCCTGGGTGTTGGGGCTGATGGCATCGCGATTGCCCAGTCTTGATCCATGGGTGATGTGCAAGGAGGCGCCACCGGCAAGCGAGGTCTCATCGATATGATCCAGCCAGTTTTCAAATTGCTTCAGTTCCTCACCCAGTTGTGAGGCGGTCCATTGCGGCAGGCGACGCAATTCATATTTTTCATGCTCTGCCGACACCGGGTTTTGCGCGCAAAACATGGTGAAGCTCTCGTGGTTACCGAGTATGCAGCGCGCCTCGGGGAGTTTTTCCCGGATCATGCGGCTGACTTCCGCACTGCACGGCCCGCGGTTGATGAGGTCGCCGTTGACCACCACCTGGTCGGCCTGCCAACGTTCGATGTCGTCCAGTACCGCCTCCAACGCGGGGACGTTACCGTGAATGTCTGAGAGAACTGCAATTTTCATAAGCGGATTTGGATAATTTTGTGTGCTGGCTGATAATCGTGGAAACCGGCAATACCATAGCACGAATCATGTCGACCATTTCACCCATAGACAACGTGGCCAAGCAGGAAGTGACGGCACTGACCCAGCATTACATCGAGCTGGCCGCCGATCATTTCAAGCGTGATATTCCCGCCATTGAAGTCCTATTCGATCTCAAGGGGCAGGCCGCCGGTATGTACCGGGTTCGGCGCAATCAGCGCTGCATACGCTATAACCCCTGGCTGTTCGCAAAATATTACCAGGACAATCTCGCCAACACCGTGCCGCACGAAGTGGCGCACTATATCTGCGATCGCCTCTACGGCCTCCGACGCATCAAGCCGCATGGAAACGAGTGGCGCGATGTCATGATGATGTTTGGCGCCGAACCCCAGCGGACCTGTCATTATGAACTCGACGGCATCCCGCGCCGTCGCCAGCAACGACACCCCTATCGCTGCGCATGCCGTGAGCACGAACTCTCCGCGGTGCGCCATCGCAGGCACCAGTCGGGACGTGCCCAGTATCTTTGCCGTTACTGTAAACAGCCTTTAATATCAGTCAGATAGACCTGACGGCCAAGCCCCTCCATTTTTAATGAAGGCGTGGGTCTGTTATCATGCCAGCCCTTTCACAGCACCCCGGTGCCGAATCAGCACGCACAGTGCCTCGAACCCGTGCACCGACGATCCAATGAGGTAATTCAATGTTTCGATTAGGTTGTACCAGCCGCGCCTGCGTACAGAACGAAATCCTGTCCGGTCTCACCGTCGCCCTGGCGCTGGTCCCCGAGGCCGTCGCCTTCGCCTTCGTGGCCGGTGTCGACCCGCTGGTCGGACTCTATGCCGCCTTCATGGTCGGCCTGCTCGCCTCCATCTTCGGCGGCCGCCCCGGCATGATTTCAGGTGCCACCGGTTCCATGGCGGTCGTCATGGTGGCTTTGGTGGCCCAGCACGGGGTTGAATACCTCTTCGCCACCGTGGTTCTGACCGGGCTGCTCCAGATCAGCGCCGGTGTCCTCAAGCTTGGCAAATACATCCGTATGGTGCCCTACCCGGTCATGCTCGGCTTCGTCAACGGCCTCGCCATTGTCATTTTTCTGGCCCAGCTACAACACTTCCAGGTGGGCGGCGAATGGATGAGCGCGGATAAGCTGTGGATGTTTATCGGTCTCACCCTGCTCACCATGTTCATTATCCAGTATCTGCCCCGTCTGACCACGCTGGTGCCCTCCTCGCTGGCGGCCATTGTGACCATTAGCCTGGTGGTGATCGGATTCGGTATCAACACCAACACCGTGGGCGACCTCGCCTCCATCGAAGGCGGTCTGCCGAGCTTCCATATCCCGGACGTACCTTTTAATCTTGAAACCCTGTGGATCATCCTGCCCTATGCCATCATCCTCGCCGCCATCGGTCTCATCGAGTCATTGCTGACCCTGAGCCTCATCGATGACGTCACCAACACCCGCGGACGTGGCAACCGTGAGTGCGTGGGTCAGGGGATCGCCAACACCGCTACCGGCCTGTTCGGCGGCATGGGCGGTTGCGCCATGATTGGTCAGAGCATGATTAACGTGAATTCCGGGGGCCGCCAGCGTCTCTCCGGCATCGCCGCCGCCCTGTTCCTGCTCATGTTCATTCTCTTCACCTCTGGGCTCATCGAGGCCATCCCCATGGCGGCATTGGTGGGTGTCATGTTCATGGTGGTGCTCGGCACCTTCGAATGGTCGAGTCTGCGCATCATGGGCAAAATACCGCGCACCGATGCCTTCGTGCTGATCCTGGTCTCGGCCGTGACCGTATTCACCGACCTGGCGGTCGCCGTTATCGTCGGCGTCATCGTTTCGGCCCTGAATTTCGCCTGGGAACATGCCAAGCACATCAACGTCAAGAGTTATATCCAGGAGAATGGCTCCAAGGTCTACGAGCTCAACGGCCCCCTGTTTTTCGGCTCGGTGAAAAATTTCCTCGATCTGTTCGACACCGAGAACGACCCTGATGACGTGATCATCGAGTTCCAGAACTCGCGCGTGGCGGATCACTCCGCCATCGAGGCCATCGACAACCTCGCCGACAAATACCTTCAGGCCAACAAGACCCTGCACCTGCGTCACCTCAGCCCCGAGTGCCGGATGCTGTTGAAAAAGGCCGGCAACCTGGTCGAGGTCAACGTACTGGAAGACCCGCGTTATCACGTGGCCGACGACGAACTCGCCTGATCCCCTCTCTCACCACGAAAAGGGCCTCACGGCCCTTTTTTTATTCCCGCCCACCACTAAAATCCAATAAAAACGACAATAATGGCCATTTTTGTCACTCAAATTGTTACAAACTTGAAAAAGTGCTGACGATTTCTAAAGATCCGTTATGCTGGATGCCGATAAGCTCTCACAAGAAGTGCGAACTGGCGCACAACAGGACGCATGCAGTTTCGCGGTCCGCACCGTCAAAGAAATATGGAGCATGAATATGAACAAGATGATTCGATACAGCGCCCTGGCCCTCGCGATGGCCGCCACCGGCGGTCTCAGTAGCCAGGCCCTGGCCGCCACCGGCACCGCCTCG
>JABURT010000144.1 GCA_014762495.1 Gammaproteobacteria bacterium
TGCTGGCCGCGGTCGCCGTCGATGGTGTGGCGCTTCTCTTCCAGCGCGCGCAGCTGGGCGTCGATCTCCTTGATGCGCTTGGAGTTGCCGCCCAGTTCCTCGGCCAGTTCGTTGAGGCGGTTGTCCAGTTCACCGCGCTGGCTGCCCAGCTTGCGCGCCGAGACCATCGCCTCCAGCAGGCCCTGTTCCTGTTCCTCGATCCAGGCCTCCATGGCCTCATTGCCGTGTTCACGCGCGGACTGCAACAGCTCGATGTTATTGGCCAGGCGCGCCGCCTCGTTTTTCAACTGGCTGACGTCGCGCATCATGAGCGAGATGTGCTCCACCTCGGCGGAGAGGTCGCGGCGCTCCAGCACCTCGCCCTTCACAAAGTTGTCGATGTCTTCCACCGGGTGGTAGGCCATGAAGCGGGAGAAGGCCTTGGCCGCCTGCAGCGCCTCGTCCTGGCTCACGGTGCGCCGTCCGCGCAGGATGCCGTAGAGGTGTTGCAGGTAGGAGATCTTGTTGTCGCGATGGTCGCGCACCTTGTCGGCGCCGTAGCGGGCCACCAGTTGCTTGACGATCCCTTCCACCGGCAAGACTTCGAGGCGCTTGCCCTCGCGCGAGGCGATGAGCTCGTCCATGGCGATCTCATGGCCCTCGACGATGATGAGGTGCAGGCGGTTGCGGCGCGGGGTGCGCTTGTTACCGTTCTTCTCCAGGTGGGCGGAGACCGCGACCACGGCGGAGAAGGGCTGGCCGTGCGGCTCGCCGGGGGAGGGGATGAAGGAGAGGGCGATGTAGCCGTGGGCGCCGTCGGGGCGCATGTAGATGCCGCCCTCCTCGGCGCCGAGGAAGTAGCTCTCCAGGGTACGTGGCTGCTTGCCCCACTTGCCGCGCTGGGTCGATTCGTTCTGGCCCGGGTTGTAGGCGAACACGCCCTGGCGCGCCGCGGTCATCACGGTCTGGAAGGCGTCGGCGGTGGTGGTCTTGCCCGAGCCGGAGCCGCCGGTAAACATGTTGACGTGGCCGAGGGTGAATTCGCGGCTCTCGGCGTGGCCCCAGTTGATGGTGATGAGTTTATTGGCGTGCACTTTCCACCTCTTGTGTCGCTTGTTCTTGCGGGGTCGCTGCCGCGTCGGGTGCCGCTTCGTTCTCGCCCTCCAGCACCTCGTTGAGGCTGTCCTCGTGGATGAGGGAGGTGATGAGCGGACGGATGGCGATCTGCGCCGCGGGATCGGCCACGTCCAGGTCCGACGGGAAGTTGATGAGTTTCAGGGCGCGCAGGCGGCCGAAGCCGGCGCGGCGCTCGGTGATGGAGAGGGGCTGGGTGCGCTTCAACTGCGTGGCCATGGTGGTGTTGAAGGCCTCCAGGTTGATCATTGCCTCGCCGTCCTCGTCGAGCTGGCCGCTCTGCACCGCCTCGGAATAGAGAAAGCGCAGCACCAGGGCGGCGGCGATATCGTTTTGCGACAGCTGCAGGCGCAGGCCCTTGGGCAGCAGCTCCTCGTCACCGGTCTCCTGGCCGGGAATGTCGCTGCCGGGCGGATAGAGGCGCATGTATTCGAAGGCGTGGTCGTGGAAGAGGGTGCAGCCGATGATGTCGAAGTAGCTGTGCAGCACCTCTTCGACGCGGGCGGCGTCCTGGTAGAGCTCGGACTCCAGCTGGCTGTCGCCGGAGGCGAGTACGCCGGTATCGAGCAGGCGGATGGCCAGGGCCTGGAAGCGTTCGAAGCTTACCGGGGTGCCGCGCAGGGCATCCTGTATGGTCTTGTGCAGGGTGATCATGAGGCCTTCCTGATTAAAAAGTCGTCGGCGGTCATATAGGGGGTGTCGAAGGTTTCATCCAGCGGCACCAGCTCCAGGCGCTCGCCGCGGTCGGCCAGCGAGGTGGAGGCCGCCTCGATGGCGTGCATGATGCTGAGGATGGCGGGCGGATCCGAGGGTTCCAGGGCCGAGAGTTTGATCCCCTCGCCCTCGCCGATCATCGCCAGCAGGAAGTCGCGGATGATGAGCGGCGAAACGGTAAAGGCGGTGGACTCGGCCTGGTCCATGACGATCTGCATGCGCTCGTCGAAGCTGGGCTCGCGCGACTCGCTGTGGGTAGCCAGTTCGGGCCGCTCGTTCTGCTTGCGCAGGCGCAGGCCGCCGGGGTCGACCAGGCCCACCTGGGTCAGGCGGATGCCCTGGCCGATCTTCAACAGCATTTCGTCCTGAGCGTCGGGGGCCAGTTCGCCGAGGCAGTGCAGGGCGCGGCCGATCTTCTGCTCGCCCAGGCCCTGGCGCATGGAGACCTGCTGGCGGATGAGCTGGGTGGCGGCGCGCGAGAAGCTGGAGAGCGAGGCGCGCAGCTCCGAGAGCTTGGAGTGGTAGGCCGAGTCAATGGCCTGCTCGATGCGCGCGGTGAGGCTCAGGGTCGGCGACTCGCCGCGGGCGATGTCCATTTGCGCCGGGATCATGGGGCGCAGCTTGGCGTCGATGGCCTCGAGATTCTCCGGCGGCCAGGTACGGATACGGTCGATCAGGTCGACGATGGTGCGGCGGTGGCGCTCCACCGAGTCGGCAGCGAGCTTCACCGCCAGCTCCGGCTTGAAGTGGCCCTCCATGTAGTCGAGGAACTCGGAGATGGCGGCGCCGCTGGCGGCGCTTTGCAGCATGCGCGACTTGCGATCGTCGAGGTCGGCGATCTCGTCGTTCAGGTCCTCGATCACCTGCAGCGAGTAGGCGTGGGCGTCGGCCAGG
>JABURT010000189.1 GCA_014762495.1 Gammaproteobacteria bacterium
GGATTACGTCGAGCGTGTTGAACTCCACAGCGGCCTGTTCCAGTCGCTGCAGACTGCCCCCGCCCATATCCACCAGAATGCGTGCGCGACCATCGATCCAGATAAGATAGCCGCTGGAGGCACGGCCATCATCCAGTTCAGGCCCGCCCGAGCCCAGCACCTGCAAGCCGACGCCACCCTTTTCGGAACAGGTCTCGGCCAATGCCGTCTCCACGGCAACCATAGTGCCTAGCAGAATGAGGAGCACCCCTGCCTTCATAAAATACCATCCTGATACCAATCTCATAGTCCCGATCCTAGCATCAACTAACAGGCATGGTCTGCTATCGTGGCGGGAGGGCAACTCATTATCGCGCATCCGCAGCCTGGGCATCTATCTCGGTGAGTGGTTCAGCGCCGATCCCTATCGCCAGGTCAGGCCTAGACGCTGTGCAGGGCTCGCTCGACCGTATAGTGCACGACCAGGCGGTGCTCCTCGCCCGGGGCCAGGATGACGGCATCCTCCAGGGCATTACCCGACTCCACGCACAACATGTACTGGTAGCCCTCCTCGCCCATGTCGCCCATCTGTTGCGACTTCTCGTCCCAGGGATTCCAGACGATGGTCGAGTGGCTGCCCTGTTTTTCAATGCGTATGCGGCGTGACAGCTTGGGGTCGTCAATGACGACGGCATCCTTGCTGTTTACATAGACCCGATCCACTTCGTCTTCGAATCGAATCGCGCCTGGCTGGGTGAATGCCTCGAAGCCTCGGAGCTTGTCGCGGTACTCGGCCTGCTCGAGGCCCAGGACACTCACCTGCCGGATATCACCGACATGGAAATAGGTATGCAGGGCCTCGCTCAGCGTGATCTCACGGGCATCTTCATTTCGTGTGACCAGCTCGATCTCCAGGCTCTTGCCGACGCTGATGTGGCACTCCAGCTCGGTCATGTAGGGCCAGTACTTCTCACCCTTGCCCGATTCGATCAGGCGCAATACCAGGCGGGTACGTCCATCCTCCAGATGCTCGGCGTGAATTAACTCCCACTCCGAGGTACGGGCATAGCCATGGGCCGGAAACTCGGGGTCATCGGGATGGGCACCAAACCAGGGCCAGCAGATGGGTACACCGCCCCGAATCGAACGACCGGGCTCGAACTGTGCCTCCGGTGACAGCCAGATCACGGGCTGCTCGTCGGCCGGGACCCAGCTCACGACCTGGGCACCCTGTAATGAGACACTGGCCCGTCCCTGTGAATTGGTGATATCACAGAGAATGAGGCCGCTCTTGCTCTCTCGAAACTCAATGCCCTCGCTGCCGAAAGTGGCGTTAAGCATGTGCAGAATATTCATTGCTTCCCTTGTCCAACCAGGTTCGATGATTGCCCAGCATAGCGGGCCGTTCACCAATGTACAGATCCGTTGCGACATAAAAAACCCGGTGACCCTATGGGGACGACCGGGTTTTCGCGCGAACGATAGGGTCTAATATCGTTCGGCCCAGTTCACATAGTGTTCCAGGTTGTGGATCTGTACCTTCTGACCCTCGATGACCTCGCGTGCGATGTCGCCGATGGAGATCATACCCAATACCTGGTGGTCTTCTTTGATCACGGGCATGTGACGAATATCGTGCTTGCTCATTACATAGAGCACCTGCTCGCAGTGCTCTTCGGGTTTGGCATAGAGTACATCCCGGGTCATGACCTCCTTGAGCTGGATATCGCGAGGATCTCGACCCAGTGCATAGACACGGCGAGTATAGTCTCGCTCGGAAAAGATGCCGTAGATGTCGTCACCCTTCATCACGGCCAGCGCCCCGATGTTTCTCTCATCCATGATCTTGAGCGCCTCCATGACGCTGTCCTCCGGGGAAAGTTTAAATATATCGGTCCCTTTTTTATCCAGGATCTTCTTCACGGTTATCACGATTTCTACCTCTCAGCTATCTCTTCAAATGTGGGTACCTGTCGCTTCATACGACTGGGCCGGAGCTTATGCCTGTACTGAAAGGACGTTTTGCCCTCTCATTGCGTTGACTGTGTGCAAAGTGCATCGGTCAATCGTTATATTATTAGACACTTATTATAATGAAACTGAACGCCCATGAAAGGGGCAAATTCTGCCATGACAACTCCAGTACCTGCATAAGCACGCTGAGAGGCGCCGTACGGGTGCAGATAGCTAACATGCAAATCACTGCCAATTTTGAGGGCCTGGTGGTAAGCTGGATTGTCAAGAAGGCTAGACAGGGACGGTACACCAGGATGGGTAAGATCAAGACCTCACTAGATTACCAGGTGACATCGGTCACACGCAGTGAAGTTATCTGGCAAGACAAGGGCGAGAGCTGGTACGAATATGTGATCAGCAACGCCGGCTCGGTCATCACCGGCCAGCGACAGGGTAGTCTCAAGGAAGTCACGCGCCATGCAAAAGAATACTGTCAACAGCTCAATGAGCGCATGAACAGTGGCGCCTCCTACTATCGCAGCAAAAGGAGCGTGTCACCGATAGCAAATAAGTAGTCGGCTAAATTCGACCGTCACTGCTTGCGCGTGAACACCCACTTATTTTCGCTACTCAATTTTTTGTTGAAGCGGTAACCATCGACATCAAACGCCTTCATTTCCTCGGGGTCGGTTATCCGGTTATCGATAACGAATCGACTCAGCTGTCCTCGCGCCTTTTTGGCGTAGACTCCCAGCATCTTATAGTCACCGTTCTTCCAGTCCTTGAATTCCGGTGTAATGATGTCGGCATTCAGAGCCTTGGGTTTAACCGATTTGAAGTATTCATTGGAGGCAAGGTTGACCAGTGTGTCTGACTTGAGCTTCTTAAGCTGGGCATTGAGCCCTTCAGTAATGGTTTCACCCCAGAACTCGTAGAGATTCTTGCCACGCTCGGTATCGATCTTACGTCCCATCTCCAGGCGGTAGGGCTGCATCAGGTCTAACGGACGCAGCAGACCGTATAGACCGGAAAGAATACGCAAGTGTTTTTGCGCAAATTTGAAGTCTTCCGCCTTCATGCTCTGCGCATCCAGTCCGGTATAGACATCCCCCTTGAATGCCAGCACCGCCTGCTTGGCATTGTCCGGGCTAAACGGGGTGTGCCAGTTGGCGAAACGTTCCTGATTGAGTTCCGCAATCTTCATACTCACGTCCATCACCTCGGCAATGTCCATAGCCGAATAGCGCCGGGCTCGATTGATCAACTCCTCTGAGTCATCAAGATAGTCGGGCTCGGTATAGGTCTTGGTTTTGGGTGGGGTATCGTAATCTAGTGTCTTGGCGGGCGAGATCACTAACAGCATTGAGGATTCACCTTATCAGGGTTAATTCATTTCGGATTCGGGACCGTTATTGTATCAAAACTTGAATCGCTTTTGCCCGACTGAGTAAACGCGTACCATGTCGTCTCGCCCAAAACACACACGCTGATTATGTTATTGGATTTTTCACTGCAACAAATGGTTCTGATTGGCCTGATTTTCGTCTGGACCGGTTTTGTTCGCAGCGGCCTGGGCTTTGGCGGTGCCGCCCTGGGCCTGCCCTTGATGCTGTTCATCTACGACCAACCCGTTTACTGGCTGCCCGTGATAGGTGCCCACCTGCTGTTCTTCTCCGGGCTTACCCTACGGACTCGACTGGGCAATGTCGACTGGGATTATCTCCTGCGTACCAGCGTCTATATCATTCCAACCGCACTGGTCGGGGTGTTCGGGCTGCTGACCCTGCCCAATACCTGGCTCATTATCTTCATCTACTCAGTAACGCTATTTTATGCTGTGATATGGATGCTCAACCTCGACATACGCAGCAATAACGACTGGCTGGACAAGTTTCTACTTGCCATCGGCGGCTACGTCGCCGGGACCTCGCTTACTGGCGCACCCTTAATGGTGGCTGTATATATGCGACATGTCGATCCCGCCATGCTGCGCAATACCTTGTTCGTGCTGTGGTTCACCCTGGTCACACTTAAGATGTCCGCCTTCGCCGCACTGGGCGTGGACCTCAATCTGATTGACGCCCTCATACTCATACCGATAGCCGCCATTGGCCACGTCCTGGGGCTGCGCGCGCATGAACTCATCCTACGTAATGATGCCTTGTTCAAACGAATGATAGGCGGCGTCCTCGTCATAATAAGTCTGCTCGGTCTATTTCAACTCACGCGATAATCCCACACGCGAAATACGCCTACTCTTTATATCGTTGAATCTGTCAGCAGTCATAACTATAAATTTGATTCCGACTTTCGGTAGCAAACTCTATCGATGTCATGTCACCAACTAGAACGGAGGACTTGAAATGTACAGTGCAGTATTTGCCCGTAATGACAGCGACCCCGGATACGTTGTGGGTTGGCGCTTCAAGCGTAAGTTCGAGGCCGGTGAGTTTAATGATGAGATGACCTATGCCGAGGCCAAGAAAAAGGCCGAAGAGTTATCGGAGAAGGAGCCGGAAAAGACTTTCTGGCCGCAAAAGAAACTCGAAATTTCCGCTCACTGAGGCAATGTGAGACTCCATTCGAGGCCGACATCAGTCGGCCTCGTTGATCTCAGGTATAGAACAATACTACCGTACCAAAGCTCAGCAGGTTACCGGCTGCGTGTATGACCATACCGGGCAGCAGACTGCGATACCGTTCATACACATAGGCCAATACCAATCCACTCCAGAACACACTTAAAAAGCCTGTCAGGGAATATAGGTGCAGCGAACTGAAGATCAGGGCGCTAATGGGGATCGCCCATACCACCGACAGACGCCCGCGCAGCGAAGTATAGATCAACCCGCGAAATCCCAACTCCTCAAAGATTGCGGTAAATACCACCAGGTTGATTACGCCAAGCCAGAGCGTTTCAGTAGGCCCGAATATCAGTCGTTCGTTAACCCCCTCGGCCCAATGTGCCGCGATACCCATGCTCCATCCAAGCCAGCCAATAATCGCAATACCCAACCACTCAATGGCGAGAAAACTTAAGGTAATCATAATGAATCTGCGCCAGCCGACATCGCACAGGGTCAGTCCAAATGCCTTGCGCAGGCTCGTGTCACGCGGTATTAGCAGGCGCTGACGTATTAACCATATCATCGGCAAGGAAGCAAACAGGGTCGACCACGAAGCGAGCAGGCCCGGGCGGAAAAAATGGCTGGCGAACAGTTGTAGGCCAATTACGATCAACAGCCCCAGTACTGCCGAACGTATCGCCACATCGTAACCTTCACGTGGGGTCCAGGTTCGGCTTGAGAGGGTGTTTGGCCAGGGCGGCATATGAAGAACCCCAAAACGGAACATCATAAACAAGCCGACAATGATGACCGTCATCACGGTCATGGCCAGATTCAACACATCCTGGCGTAGACGAGCCCCGTTTTCCAGGTGTCGCTTCATGACAAAATCACGAACGATGGGATCGTTATTGATCTCGGCAATGCGAATCCACAGACGATCTGACGCCCAACCCAAAGGCATCATCCGAGCACCATACATGACCTCGGACTTGTTTACGGTACGATCTTCGAGATAGGCAAAACGTATTGCGCTCCCAATCACCTCCTGTTCCGGGTTATCGCCCACATCATCAAGTAGCTTACGCAGTTCTTCGAGTCGTCCGGTCTCCCCCAACGTCACCATGAGACGAGAGCGGGTATTGAGCCTGGACCAGGGGGTAGTGTGTTCCGGATTGGCCTGAAAGAATTCCAGTACCTCGCGAAATGTTGCTACCGCATCATCCTCGACCTTGCTGCGTTCACCGAACAAAAAGCTGTGCAGATGACGTTCCAGATCTCCGACCTTTTCATAGCCTGCGTAAAATTCAAGGTGGCGATCCATCATGCGTCCCGCCGACTCGCCCGCATAGTGCAGTTGTTCGAGTTGAGGTAATCGATTAAAGGGATTAAACAGCAGGTAGACAAGAACGATTAACGATGCACTCCACAATAGCGTCAGTGTCATGCGGACATGACGTGAATCACTAATACGCATGGTTAGCATCCAATATTGGCTGATCATCTGTCGAAGCAAAGCTGTGATTTGTACAACCCAATGAGTCCAGCATCTGGGAAAACCCTATATCCGGTTTGGCCGATATCACCAGGTCTTCTCCGGTTTGTGGGTGAGTCAGTTGCATACGCCAGGCATGAAGCATAAGCCGGTTCAGCCCAAAGTGCTCCCGTAACATACGATTGTGTTTACCGTCACCATGTGTGGTATCGCCGACGATGGGATGAAAGATATGCTTCATGTGACGACGGATTTGATGTTTTCGTCCGGTTCGTGGACAGACTTCAAGCAGGGAATATCGAGCAGTTGGGTAACGGCCCACAGCGATGGGGAGCTCGGTTCTGCGCAGGCACCGATAATGGGTAAAGGCGTCTT
Organism: Gammaproteobacteria bacterium; assembly: GCA_014762495.1. Taxonomy (GTDB): domain Bacteria; phylum Pseudomonadota; class Gammaproteobacteria; order Thiohalospirales; family Thiohalospiraceae; genus JABURT01. The sequence goes on from JABURT010000189.1 coordinate 6,373, forward strand.
GAGCGGATTTGTCCCTGCGAGCCCGTGAATCGGTCATGCGATCGGTCTCTTCTTTCAGGGCATAGTCAATATCACCCTGCGCATCGCAATAACCTCTCACCAACGCGAGGTAGGTTTTTTGTATCGAGCCGCTTTCAAACTGGTTCATCATGCGACGTGCCAGTTCAGGTTCCAGTGCAAACAGCAGAACACCTGAGGTCGGCTTGTCCAGTCGATGAAGGGGATAGACCTTCATATTAAGCTGATCACGCAACAGCTGTAGTGCAAAACGTGTTTCATGTCGGTCAATATCACTACGATGGACCAACAATCCATGGGGTTTGTTGATCGCGACAATTCCGTCATTCCGATACAGGATCTCCAGTGCGTCGTCAGACATAGTGTGGTCTATTCCGCCATCGAATCCAGTACCGCATGCTTGGCCCGTATGAAATCGTTGTGCGGGACATAAAGTAGTTCGGCTATGCGTCGTACCATATGCTCTTCGTGTGGATCGAGGTCACCGTCGGCGTAGGCCACGGCCCACAACTGTTCGACCACACGTCGCTTTTGATCGGGATTGAAATGGTCCTTGATCAGGCTGGTAAACTGATAATAATCCGTTGCCTTAACCGCCTCGGCGCTGGCCAGCTCAAAAAGCTCTCCCGTCTCCTTGGCATCGAGACCGAACTTGTTTTGCAACAATTGCCTGACCGCCTGCTCCTCCTCATCCTGGACCTTGTGATCCTGGTTCATCATTTCCACCATCAATGCGGCGGTCGCAAGCCTCAGGGAATGCTCCAGGTCCTGCTGCGAATCGGGTGCGATATTCTGTTCAAAAAACTGTTTTATGGAATTCAGCATGCTCTTTTCAGTCCTATTGGGTGTCTAGGCCATGAGTATGCATTATATGACGCCAGACGCAGTCTATAAAAATGCAAGACAGGCGTTAGCGTCCGAAGTTCAGCCACTCAGGACGCCTTTTCCAGCGCTGAAGGCAGGTGTCTGAAATCTGGTTGGATTTCGTGTATAATGGGTCCCTTATGACTAAATCACGAATTGACAACATCAACCCCACGCACCCCATCACATGCCTCGTCCCCAGTGCTGACAACACTCAGACAGCCTTACACCTGGCGCGGACATTCTAGTCGTCAATCTCGTTCATTCATCTAAACACGCACGTCGAGATAGCGATGGTTTCGCTGACGTGTATAAGGAGTAATTTATATGGCTAAAGAAGAGTTAATTGAATTTGAAGGTACCGTTACCGACGTATTGCCCAACCAGCGCTACCGTGTCGAGCTGGACAATGGCGTCGAAGTCCAGGCCTACACCTCTGGTAAGATGCGCCGCTTCCGTATCCGTGTCGTCGCCGGTGATAAGGTGAAACTGGAGATGTCGCCCTACGACCTGAGCAAGGGTCGCATCAGTTACCGTCACAAAAACTGAGCCATACTTCACCGCCCTGCACCTTACGGTGCACGGCGCGGTTCAGCTCCCTCTCAACTGCCCATTCATCCCAATCGCTAGTAGGAATCGCTCAGGTAGGTCTTGGCCTCTTCGCCGGGGTCCGGCAAGCCCGCCACAATCCAGGCATTGAGACAATTTCCAAACAGGTCATGCACCCAGCGCTCGTCGTGGTGTTCGGTGTGGCAGATGCTCTTCATGGCCGGTGCGACACCGTATTTATTGTAGTAATCCCGCAGTGCGAAGATCACCTTCCAGTGTTCGTCATTGAGCTGGGTAATGCCCTGATAATGGGCCAGGTCCACGGCCAGCAACTCATCCCAAAGATCCGGATTCAGCAACAGGCCGGCTTCGTCCCTTTTCGGTAATTTTTGTTCCTGATGTGCGATTTGCATACTCACCTCCCGCCAATCTGGCTTTATGAATATGACTACACAGTCTCAGTATAGACAACATGGGCCATGCGTCTGCCCGCTCATCTCTCCATACTCGAAATAATCACGTACCGACGACATCCCCCTCTAACCGCTAGACAAATAGAAACGACCCGGCACACAGATCGGGTTAATGTCGGCGCAAAGCAGAGAAGAACGCCTACGTTCAAGGGCGGACGCCGGAGGATTTTCCCAGACGGGTCAGAGGGTCCTGTCGATAGAATCGCTTGAGCTGAACGTAGACCCGTGGATAGTGTTTATCGACGATGTCGGGGCGTTCGAAGAAGACCTCGCTAATCACGGCAAAGAATTCTGCCGGCGCGGTCCCCGCATAGGGATCGATTCCCGCTCTAGGGTGTAGCTGAAAGTCTTCGTAGGCATATTGAAAGGCATCGGTCCATTGCGCCCTGTCCATATCATCGTGCAGGGGAGGAAAGCCATTTGCGCTGCCATTGAGCATATCCAGTTTATGCGCGAACTCATGGATGAGCAGATTATGACCGTCTATCAGCGCCGCCTGTTTCGCCTCAGACCAGGCCAGCACCACCGCCCCGTGTTGCCAGGACTCGCCGCTATAGATCGCCTCGTTGTTGAGGTGGCTGACGCCAAATTCATCTATCTCCTCGTGTGCGGGGATAAAGGCCTCAGGATAGAGCACGATCGAGACCCATCCATTGTACCAGTCCAGACCTAGCTTCAAGATTGGCAGACACGCCTGCAGTGCAAGGGGGACGGCCATGTCGAGATCGATCGCAAGTCCCTGCGCACCTTCCAGAGACTTACGGTGCAAAAAGAGTACCGACAGCTCACGCAAGGTTTCACACTCATCGGGGGTCAGCCCCCTCAGCAGGGGCATGCTGGCAAACTGACGCTCCCAGTCAGACTCGGAATAGGGGAAACGACGTATGATGCGCTGCTCACGCCAACGCCGTAGGGCGGACAGCATCGAGGCGTCTAGCTCACTGCGATATAGACAATGGCCGCAAAGGCGATGAACAGGGACGCGCCACTAATGATCCGGTTGGTGCGTACGGCCAGGGCCAGGTCATTGTTGTTCTGTGCCAATTCCTCGATCACCTCGGCCTGCTTCTCCACCACCGCCGCCAGTTCATTCAGGCGTACCTGGTCGGGTGATACGCGTGCACCGCTCTCCTCGTCGGCAAGACCCTTACGCTTACGCACCAGTTCCATTATTTCGCTGGCGGCACTGATGACACCGGGTGCGGCAGCCAGCACACTGCCCAGAGGGATAGCCATAGTCACTCCTGTCTTTTCGATATTGTTGCCGTCTAGGACACCATAGGCCCGAAACTGTTCACACGGCAAGCCGCGGTCGAGACCGTTGCCATTATCACAGGTTAATTGGGGTGCTTGGCATAGGACTCGGCATCCATTTCCACGACCTCGACGGTCATCACCGTCGCCGCCCAACCCTGGTCTCGAAGCGCGCCAAGCACCGCTGCACTGAGCCCTTTTTTTTGTGCATCGCTACGACCGGGTTTGATACGCAACTGGGCATGCACGAAGGGCCCCCCGGAACCGTTGCGATAGTGGCGCAAGGGGACGGCGCGTAGTCGAATATGGCCGGCATCAAACAGAGCGGTCTCTAGCGCCGCCTGGTAGACGGTGTCGAGCATAGTCTCCACCTGGCCATCGTCGGCAAGCTCAAGCGAATATTCTATGACAAAATGCGGCATGGGAAGGCCTATCCTGATAAAGCACCATCATTATAGGCCGTGACCATCCTACCGACATAAAAAAAGCCGATAGACGAGGCTTCGGCTTCGGGTTTCCTGAGGGCGGCAGCCCTCATCGATCAGGCTAGTACACGATGGCGCGGGCCAGCACGATCATCAGGACGAAAAATCCAAACAGGCCGCCAAACAGCCAGGCCAGGGTACGCTTTACTTCAGTGTCTTGCATGCTCAAATCCTCGATGATGGGTTCTTGATATTGGTTAAGACGTAACCAGTGTACGCCGCTGCCGAGCGATTGGAATTTGAGATTTCTAATCCATGGATAAGAAATATTTGAGTATATTACTCTGGTATTTTGTAGGGGAATATCGAGAGAGAGGAGGACTCACAAGCTGCGCGTTGCCGCGCAAAGCTTTCAGGTCGAGTCTTTCGCCGGGGCCGACTCAGGCGTCAGGATCTTTTCCAACTCGGGCCACATAGTCTTCATGCGCTGGCGCATTCTCGGCTCCAGCTCGACTGCAAAATCAAGAAAGGCCTTGGTTACCAGTGACAGCTCCTTGCCCTTGGGATAGACCAAATACCACTGGCGCATGATGGGAAAGCCCTCGACATCGAGAATGGCCACCGGACCCTTGGTGCCCTCCAGGGTCAGGGTGTGCAGTGACAGCACCGACAGCCCCAGGCCCCCGACAATGGCGTGTTTGATGGCCTCGTTACTGCCCAGCTCCATGCGCACCTTGGGTTGCAGCTTACGCGCCTCGAACAGGCGCTGGGTAGCGTCACGAATGCCCGAGCCCGGTTCACGCAGAATGAAAGGCTCCTCGACGATACGCTCCAATGGGATATTCTTCTCTCCCACCAGCGGGTGATCGTGAGGCGCCATCACCACCAGGGGATTGGGGGCGATGGGCAGTGATACGACCTCCTCATCGGCGGGTGCCTGACCCATGATGTAGAGGTCGTCTTCATTATTGCGCATGCGATCGATAATGCTGTCGCGGTTGGTGACCTTGAGCGCCACATCGATACCGGGGAAGTGCACGCTGAATTCGCCCAGGATCTCCGGTGCGAAATACTTGGCCGTGGTGATCGCGCCCAGGCGCAGGCGGCCACGTTTCATGCCCTTGAGGTCGGAGATGCGCATCTCCAGGTTGGAGAGGGACTGGAAGATCTCGCGGCAGGCCTTGTACAGCACCATACCTGCCTCGGTCGGCTCGACATTGCGTCCGACATGCTCGAACAGGGGCATGTCGATGACCTCGGTGAGTTTCTTGATCTGCATGGAGACCGTGGGCTGAGTCAGGAACAGCTCCTCGGCGGCACGGGTAAAGCTGCCGAGGCGTACGATGGTCTCGAACACCTGCAGCTGGCGCAGTGTGGCATGACGGATGAGGTAATCGGGTATGGCCGCAGGCGGAGTATAGGCGCCATCGGAGCCCGCCTCATTCCTGCCCTTGTAACCCGACTTCCTGGACTTATCCTGACGCCTGGCCATGGATTCACCTCATATTCGATGGGTCGACCTGTCTCGCCGACTCATCTAGTCGGAGATCTAGGCCTTGCTTATATCTCCGCCGAAGCGCTCGGCCAGCGTGGAAAGGGCCCGTTCCTTGTCACTGAAGAAGGCGTCTTCGCCCATTTCCTTGACCAGACCGCTGCTCTCGAATGCCTGCCATACCTGATACTTGAGGCTGCTGAACATCAGGCGCACGCCATCTTCGGACAGGCGCTCTGCGATCTCGCGTACCTTTTCCTCACCCGATGAGTCGATATGGTTGATGCCGCTGCCCACCACCAGAATGGCCTTGGCCTTGGGAAATTCGCTCTTCGCTTCAAGGATTATGTCCTCGAAGTAGGCCACGTTGATAAAGCTCAACGAGCCATCGAAGCGAACCGGCACGAATAAATCGCTCATCGGCTCCAGCCCATGGGCCTCGATTCCCCCCAGTGTACCATCCTGCTTGCGACTGAGTATCTCGGCGCGTGGGCGCATGCCCTGAATCAGGAAATGGAGCACCGTCAGAACCACACCCAGTAGAATGCCGTTGGCGATGGCCGGTGCCATCAGCAGGGTGGCAAAGAAGGTGATTATACCAATAGTGACGCCAATGCGATCCACGCGCCAGGCCATGATCAGTGGCGAAATACGGATCAGGCTAAATACCGCCATCATGACGATCACCGCCAGCACCGCCTGCGGCAGGTGGTAGAGGTAGGAGGTGAAGAACAATAACACCAGGACCACCGCCACCGCACTGATGATGGCAAACAGACCTGTCTTGGCGCCGCTCTTGGCCGCCACCGCCGAACGCGAGAAAGACCCGCTGACGGTATAGGAACCGAAGAAACTGCCGGCGATATTGGCCAGGCCCTGGCCGATCAATTCCTTACTGGTATCGACCCGCTCACCGGTACTGGTGGCAATGGCCTTGGAGATGGAGGTGGCCTCCATGAAACCAATGAGCGCCATCACCAGGGCAGCGGGCAATAGCGCCAGCACCAGACTCCACTCCACGGTGGGGGTATTAAAGCTGGGCAGGCCTTCGGGGATATCACCCACCACGGCCCCGCCAGAGGCCAGGATGATCTGCTCACCCTTGACGCCACTAAAACGCCATGTGCTGCCATCTCCGCTGGCCGAAGCGGGCAGGTTGCCAAGGGCGTAAAATAATCTGCCTTCATCGTCGCTGGCGTTGTTCGACTCCATTTTCAGCGCATGTAGAGCGACCCGTCGCTGGGTGTTTTCTTTCTTAAGTACCTTGAGTTCATGCTCATATACCGACTGCTCGGCGCGCAGGCTTGCGGCCTGCTTGATGCTCTGCAGGCTGCCTTCGTTTTCAAGTCGTGTGGCACGCTGACCCAGATCGGCGATGCCATCGGTCAGGCTGCTGATGCGAGACTGACTGTCGGCATAGTTTTGAATCAGCGACACCGCCTTCGTATCCTGAATCTGTGACAGGTCGACCGCGGCCTTGTCTTCATAGCCAGTGAGGGCACTGATCACGGTGCTTAGCACCACGGCAATGAGTATCCCCGGCAGTGATGGCATGGTCCGTCGCAGCACGGAGATCAGCACCCAGGCACCGACCGCGAACAAAACAGTCGGCCAGTGCAGTTGCGGGATCTGCTCGAGGACACGCCACAGATCGGCGAGATAGGATTCGGTACGTGGGAAGGGTACACCCAACACCTTGCTTAACTGCGAAAGGCCGATGATCAGGGCCGCGGCGTTGGTAAAACCGATGATAACGGGGCTGGACAGCAGATTAACGATGGCACCGAGGCGGAACAGACCCAGAAGAAGGCGCAAGACACCAACCATCATGGCCAGCATGATCGCGAGCTGGATAAAGTAATCACTGCCGGGGCTGGCAAAGGGGATCAATGCCGCCGCCGACATCAGTGACAGCATCGCCACCGGTCCCGTGTGCAGTTGGCTGGAGGAACCCCAAAGGGAAGCGACGATCACAGGGACGAACGAGGCATAAAGGCCATAGACCACGGGCAGGCCGGCCAGTTGAGCATAGGCCATGCTCTGTGGGACGAGTACCAGTGCAACGGTAATACCGGCAACCAGGTCGGCACGAATGCCGTCGCGGCTCATGGGGAACCAACGCAGGAAGGGGAACAGGTTTTGAATAAAACTTTGCATGAATCCGCCCTATTGCATGTGCCCGACAAACCACCCGGTAATGCCTGTCAGGGCATGAGTATTCAGGCCGCTATTCTCTGGCCACGTTCTCGACACTCGACATAGTCCAGATGACCGGTGCGTTGGCCACAACGCGGCCATCAACGGATGCAGCGACCCGTGCCGCCACCCTGATGCAAACGGGGATCGGCTAATGGACAAACTCGTGGGCGATGGGCACGGTTTACGCCCATCGCCTTGGCAACAATACGCCAGCCCTCAACAGTGTTGGCTGTCGAGATATTCTTGTTTAATCAGGCCAGACGCGTAATCGACTGGAAAAGCCATCGACAGCGGTCGGTTTAGCCTTTCCACTGCCAGCCTTGGATGCAGGGGCCGGCTTAGTCTTGGACTTGCTCGCACGACTTTTTGACGTGGACTTGGACGTAGTGCTGTCGGTCGCCTTGTCCAACGCATCGATTTGTGTCGTTTCGGTCTTGTTCGACTCGGACATGACTCGATACCTCTATCAGTCATCCTGCGTCAAAGCGTCCTTAGCCTGTTGCTGGGACAGTCTGTACGCGGAATGGAGTAACTGTACCCGGTTCAGGAATTCAGCAAGGCATCTAGCTGGCTGGCCAGGCGATGCTGTTGTTCACCGAGTTCATTGGTGTCTTCATCCGTGTGGATGGTGACATTGACATAGTCGCGACCAAAGCCCATATCGGGATACAGGCCTTCCTGTTCCGATACTTCGGCGGCGCGATCTAGAAAATCTCTCAGGCTCTCGTAGTCCTGAAATTCATAACGTCTTTCGAGACGAAGTGGACGTGTACGTTCTCGCCATTCGTGTTCCATGACTCGTCTCCCCTAGAATGTGACACCCGTGTTGGTATCCCGGGCAACAGGCACATGACCGGGTTCGCTCAGCGTCTGGATCCATCGCGACAACTCTTCGGCGTGTTGCATCTCTTCTTTGAGCAGAGCTTCGAAGAAGATGCGGCTGTCGTGATCACCCTTGGCTGCGCAATGACGGGTGGCATCTGTGTACAAACGAACCAATTCTTGCTCGAAGGCATGGTTGTTAACCAATACCTCGTACAGGTTGCGGCCAAGCATGGCTGGTCGCAGTTGTGAGGCATTGGGCGCGACACCGAGGGCGAGCATGCGACCGATAATTCGGTCGGCATGTTCCATTTCCTCAGTCGCCTCATGACCCAATTTTTCAGCGGCCTCGGTCAGCCCCCAGGCAGCGACGAGTCGCGCCTGGGTGCTGTATTGCTGTACCGCGGTCAGTTCCAGGCTAAGGGCCCGACCGAGGTAACCGAGAACACGTTGATCAGCCTTGGCATACAACATGACGAGGGATCAGTAGTATCAACCAATCGTTCAACTGCGCTTATCGCCGCCTACACTGTTGCTGAGCACGGGCTCAACTTCTTTGTGTGGGCGGGCAATAATATGAGCCGCAACCAGGCCATCGCCGACTCGTTCGCAGGCATCAGCGCCTGCGCGCACAGCGGCATTGACCGCGCCGGTTTCACCACGCACGAGCACAGTGACATAACCTCCACCGACAAACTCACGTCCAATCAGACGTACTTCAGCGGCTTTGGTCATGGCATCCGCAGCTTCAATGGCGGGAACCAGTCCGCGTGTCTCAATCATGCCAAGTGCAATACCGTAGTTATCGTTGGCCATGGTTATAACTCCTATTTAGTCTTTTGGATCAAATCCTGCGACTAGGCAGCGGAACCACCAGTCGGCAGAACGGGCTCAACTTCTTTGTGCGGGCGGGCGATGATGTGGGCAGCAACCAGGCCGTCACCTACACGTTCACAAGCGTCTGCGCCAGCACGTACGGCGGCGTTAACAGCACCGGTTTCACCACGTACCAGAACGGTAACGTAACCACCACCAACGAATTCACGACCGATGAGGCGAACCTCGGCAGCCTTGGTCATGGCATCGGCTGCTTCAATAGCGGGTACCAGACCACGTGTCTCGATCATGCCCAGTGCAATTCCGTAATTTTCATTTGCCATCTTTCTTTCTCCAACTAAATTTTCATGGTTGTTACTAAATTCAGATCGCTACAACGATCATTTCGTTGTCTCGTCCTTCCCGTGAGGCCGGTCCTTACCGTCCTCCCAGAAATCTATGATGCCGCCGATCGTCAAATCGGTTAGTACGGCAAAGTCTCCGCAGGCATAACGCGCCGCCGAACCGCTCACGGTAAAGACCCAGTTGCCTTCCCGTGCGCCGACGGTGTCTACCGCCACGTGGCGCCCGCCCTTCTCGTCGCGCAAGATGCGCAGACTCATCTGTTTCAGACCGTCGATGCGGCGGGTGCACACCAACGGCGCCTCCACCTGCAGGATGTCCATTACTTGGCCTCCCCTTCGGGCGGCCAGTGGTCGATGATCCCGACAATGGTCAGGTCACTCGGGTATTCCTTGCTGCCGGCGGCCTCACGTGCCGCCGAGCTGCCCACGCAGATCACCCAGTCGCCCGGGATGCAGCCGACCGCGTCCACCGCCACCAGCAGTGACTTGCCGTCGCGCACTACCTGCATGTGGCGGTGCTCGAGACCGGGAATACGATTGGTGGCCACCAGGGGCCGTTCAACCTGACAGATCTTCATCAGTGCGCCTCCTGTTGCGGCTGACCATTTGCCGAAGAGTCCACCACCTCAAGTGGTCCGCGGCTGGTGCAGTCGCGTACCAGTTGCAGGGTGTGTAACAGACCCTTCTCATCCAGTTCTGCGTACCGTGCCCTCAGGGCCTCGGTAACGCGCCGGCCGTGTGCGATGGCGCGTTCGCGCGCACCGGGTACATTGCCGTGATAGTCGTAACGCACCACCACCGGGATGGGCAGTCCGTGCGATACGTTTAATCCAGTAAATATTTTCACACCCACATCCAGGTCGGGCGCCGCCTCCTCCACCGTGTCCATGTAGGCAAAATAGGTGAGGTTGCGCAGTTGTATCTCTTCAAATCCAATGCCCGCACCGATAAAGCGCTCGGCATGGCCAATGTCGCTGTAGTGAGAGCCGTGATACTGCTTCACGTACTCGATCTGCGACATGTTGTTCGCAATGAGCCAGCTCGCCAGCCCCTGTATCCCTTCGGCCGCACCCGCCGATCCGGCGGCTACCGCATCGGCGATGGCCGCCTCGGCCTGACCCGCATTCATGCCTCGGGTCTGTTCGTATAACTCAAGCGCGTCAATGTGATTGGTCACATCGATCTCGCCGTCGCCATTGGGCAGGTGCACCCGTATGGCATCGGTGTCCGTGTCCAGGCCCACCAGCAACAGGTCGATGGAGGCACCGCAGCAGAAGCTGCTCTCCACCGCCTGCTTGAAGCCCAGCAGGCGCTCGCGCCCCGCCTCGGCGGCACGCATGGTGTCCGAACCGTGTGCGGCGCAACCCTCGTGCGTCGGGTCGACCGAGCTGAAGTGGTAGACCACCAGCTTTAAGTAGCGCGTCGGCGCATCCGCAGTATTGGGCTTGCCCTCGCGAAAGCGCGTCAGCTCGGTCTCGGTCCACTTGCTGAGGCTGTCCTCGATATCGAACAGCGCCCCGGCATAGGACTTACGACGTACTGCGCGATATGGCAGGCGCAGCACGTAACGAATCACATGGGCCAGTCGACCGTCGGCACAGGGCGAGATGTCCATAATATGGAAACCCATCTCCTGCAACCGTTGGCCGAAGCCTTCTTCATCGCTCGAGGCCAGCGGCTCTTGGCTGAAAAAGTCATCCACGAAACGCTGATAAGTCTCGAACACGCACCAGGCATAGAGCCGGCGCATATCCAGCTGGTCCACCCAGGCATCGGCAAGGATGGCAGCCGGTAGTTCAAAGCCCAGCTGTTGGCGAGCCATGTGCTGGGCCTGGCGCTCGAAGTCCTCTTCGTGCTGCAGGCCCGAGACACGCTTGAGCACCGGCACAATGGCATCGAAGGCGGCCTTCACGCGCTGCTCGTAATCGAACAGGCTGGCGTTCTCCGCGCCACGTACCAGCGGATGGCTGCCGCCACCCCTGGCCGTCGGCGTTGCCGGCCGACGCAGGCCGGGCGCCTGGGCCCCACGTGCGCCGGGGCGCCCCAAGGGCGCACCGCCCGTGGTGCGACTGTTGCGACGACTGCTCAACATGGCTTGGCCTCAGCTGTCCC
>JABURT010000194.1 GCA_014762495.1 Gammaproteobacteria bacterium
ACCCCTGTTACCGCCGTGAAAGGGCGGTGTCCTAGGCCTCTAGACGAAGGGGACTGAACTCTTCATCGTGTAGAACGAGGGCGGGATTGTAGCATAGGGTTGTTGGGAAATTCCAAAGGTTTGTATTTGGTTTTATATATTTGAGGTAGGGTGGTAATTACCACATGGAATTGGAATAGCGTTACTGCCCTGCCCTTTTCTGTGCCGAGGTATGGAAAGGTGTCCCCTAGGGGATTGTCGTCGTCGCGTTGCGCCGACGACCCGATTCGCTTTGGCGAATCGGTCGAACCTTGGGCTTACTCCGCACATCCCTGTGCTCCGCCCTTCGGGACGCTGTGAAAGACACAGCGGTCAAATTTGTTCCCGACAAATTTGTCTAACCAAAGCCCTGGGGAACTGACAAATAAAAAAGCCCGGTTCTTTCGAACCGGGCTTTTTCATTTGTTGGCGTCCCCTAGGGGATTCGAACCCCTGTTACCGCCGTGAAAGGGCGGTGTCCTAGGCCTCTAGACGAAGGGGACTAAACCTTCTTACTTTGGACGCGAGAGTTGCGTCATCACGGTACCGGTGAGTAACAAGAGAAACCCGAAAGGCACCAGTCCAATCCATTGGATAGCACTAGAATCGGCGTCCGTGGCCATGGCACTAAAGCCAAAGGCCAGTCCAGCGACCACCATGATAAGGCCTAGGTAGACGGTCAGCTTTCCGATGAAGTGCATCGTGTTTTCCATGAGGTCCTGGGACGACCTCTAAAGTGTTGGTGGAGCTAGGCGGGATCGAACCGCCGACCTCCTGCATGCCATGCAGGCGCTCTCCCAGCTGAGCTATAGCCCCGAAACGCGGAGCGTATGTTATGGCATACGCCCTGACATGTCCAGCCCCTGTTACAAGTTTTTTCCACGCAAATCACCAAGCTAGCAAACCTGCCACAGTCACGTGACGAGCTTGTTTGAGACTCAGGATTGTTGCTCGATTTTTGCCCAGGAGTCGCGCAGGGTAACGGTGAGATTCCACACCGGTTTGCCGTCGGCTGCCTGAGTGGCATCACGGCAGAAGTATCCTTCGCGCTCGAACTGGTAGCGTTCACCCTCCTTCGCCTTCGCCAGGCTGGATTCCAGATAGCAGTGAGTTAGCGTGCGCAGTGAGTCGGGGTTTAGAAACTCGGTGAAGGGTTTATCTGCCTTGGCCGAGGCGGCATCGGGCGTGGCATGATTGAACAGTCGATCATACAGGCGTACCTCGGCCGCGACGGCATGTTGTGCAGAGACCCAGTGGATGACGCCTTTCACCTTGCGTCCCTCGGGATTGGCGCCGAGGGTGGCGGGATCGTAACTGCAACGCAGCTCGACGATGTCGCCATTCGCGTCCTTAATCACCTCTTCAGCCTTGATTACGTAGGCATTGCGCAGACGCACCTCCTTACCCAGCACCAGGCGCTTATACTTGTTGGGCGCCTCTTCGCGGAAGTCCTCGCGATCGATATAGACCTCGCGACTGAAAGGGATGGTTCGCGTGCCCATCTCCGGCTTCTGCGGGTGATTGGCCACCTCCAGCTCTTCCACCTGACCCTCGGGGTAGTTCTCGATCACCACCTTGATGGGATGCAGCACGGCCATGCGACGCTCTGCGTTTTCATTGAGGTCGTCGCGAATGGCACTTTCCAGCATCCCCATCTCCACCGAGTTATCGGCCTTGGTCACTCCAATGCGATAGCAGAACTCACGAATGGATTCCGGGGTATATCCACGACGACGCAGACCGGCGATGGTGGGCATTCGTGGGTCGTCCCAGCCCTCGACATGGCCCTCTTCCACCAGCTGGGTCAGCTTACGCTTACTGGTCACGGTGTACTGGAGATTCAGACGAGAAAACTCGTATTGATAAGGCCTTGAAGGCACTGAGGTGTTCTCAATGGCCCAGTCGTATAATGGGCGATGGTCCTCAAATTCCAGGGTACATAGCGAGTGGGTCACCCCCTCGATGGCATCGGACAGGGGATGGGTATAATCGTACATGGGATAGAGACACCACTCGTTACCTGTCTGGTGGTGTATCACACCATGGCGAATACGATACAGCGTCGGGTCACGCATGTTCATGTTGCCCGACGCCATATCGATCTTGGCACGCAAAACCTTTTCTCCGTCGGCGAATTCGCCGGCACGCATGCGTTTGAACAGGTCGAGGTTCTCTTCCACTGAACGATTGCGATAGGGACTTTCCCGGCCCGGCTCCTTGAGGGTGCCTCGATATTCGCGTATCTCTTCGGCATTCAGGTCATCGACATAGGCCAATCCTTTCTCGATGAGTTCAACGGCATAGTCATACAGCTGCTCGAAATAATCGGAGGCGAAGTAGGCCTTGTCGCCCCAGGAAAAGCCGAGCCACTCGACATCGTGTTTAATGGCGTCGACAAACTCCTCGTTCTCCTTGTGGGGATTGGTGTCATCGAAACGCAGGTTACATTTACCCTGGTAATCCTCGGCGACACCGAAATTGAGAACGATGGACTTGGCGTGACCGATATGCAGATAGCCATTGGGCTCCGGCGGAAAACGGGTTACGACCGTATCGTTTTTCTTGCTGGCCAGATCTTCATCGATAATCTGGGTGATGAAGTTCTTGTGTTTTGGTTCCTCTGCCGAGCTCATTCTGCAATCCTGTTAATGGTTTTGGATAAACGCAATGGCCTTGTCGATGCGTCGAACACAGGCCGACCTGCCAACGAGGTAGAGTACCAGATCCAGATCCGGAGATGGGGCTCCACCGGTAACGGCGAGTCGTGCGGGCATACCGACTTTACCAAACCCCACTTCCAGTTCATTGACGACGGCCTCAATCGCTCCATGAATGGGCTCGCGTTCCCAGCTATCGAGCTGGGCGAGTTTTTCACTCAGTCGGGTCAGGGGATCGATCGCCTCCTCCTTGAAGGCCTTTTTCGCAGCCTTTTCGTTGTACTCCTGAGGGTCGAGATAGTAGAAACGGCTTATCTCAGCCAGTTCGATCAGGGTCTTGGCCTTCTCCCGCTGAGCGACGATGACATCGTGCAGGTCGGGGCCCTCGCTAGGATCAATACCAAGATCACCCATGTGGTGACTGAGGTGATGGGCGACATGAGCCGGATCGCTGTTCATTATGTACTGGTGATTCAACCACAACAGCTTTTCGGGATTGAAGGTCGAAGCGGCCTTGTTCACGTTCTCCAGTTGAAACAGCTCGATCATCTCATCCAGCGAAAAGACCTCCTGATCACCATGGGACCAGCCCAGACGTATGAGGTAATTGAGTAGGGCTTCGGGCAGATAACCCTCATCTCGATACTGCATGACACTGACAGCGCCATGGCGCTTGGACAGGCGCTTGCCATCCGCGCCCAGGATCATCGGGACATGGGCATAGATGGGCGACTCCAGGCCAAGGGCCTTGAGTATATTGATCTGACGCGGCGTATTGTTCAGGTGGTCATCACCACGTATGACATAGTTGATCTCCATGTCGGCGTCGTCGACCACCACAGTCAAATTATAGGTGGGGGTGCCGTCTGAGCGAGCAATGATGAGGTCATCCAGTTCACTATTCTGGAACACCACCCTGCCCCGGATGAGGTCATCGACGACCACGGCGCCCTCGGTGGGGTTCCTGAAGCGAACCACCGGCTCCACACCCTCGCGCGGCTCCTTGCGATGGCGACAACGACCGTCGTAGCGGGGCTTCTCCTTGCGTGCCATCTGCTCCTCACGCATCTGCTCCAGCTCTTCCCGGGTGCAGTAGCAGTGATAGGCATCACCCTGATCCAGCAGTTTCTGGATCACCTCTTTATAACGGTCGAAACGTTCGGTCTGGTAGAAGGGACCTTCATCGTACTCCAGGCCTAGCCATGTCATCCCTTCCAGGATGGCATTGACGGACTCGGCGGTGGAACGCTCCAGGTCCGTATCTTCGATACGCAATACAAAGCGGCCGCCATGCTTGCGCGCATAGAGCCAGGAGAAGAGCGCGGTGCGGGCACCGCCAATGTGCAGGTAGCCCGTCGGGCTGGGGGCGAAACGACTTTTAATTGTCATTGGAACCTTATCTGCGAATATTGCCGAAAACAGCGCGCTATTGTATCAGGCTTTGGCAAAAAAACAGATGTTACATACGTTGACGCAGGCTTGGGAAGGCCGTAGAATTCGCGCTTTCCAACGGCGGGTGGTTAGCTCAGCTGGGAGAGCATCGCCCTTACAAGGCGAGGGTCGCAGGTTCGATCCCTGCACCACCCACCATTCCGGAGCGGTAGTTCAGTTGGTTAGAATACCGGCCTGTCACGCCGGGGGTCGCGGGTTCGAGTCCCGTCCGCTCCGCCATTTTTTCCCGGGTGGTTAGCTCAGCTGGGAGAGCATCGCCCTTACAAGGCGAGGGTCGCAGGTTCGATCCCTGCACCACCCACCATATTCGACTAACTCCCTGTTAGTATGCGGGATAAGGTTTCCAGCAACAAATCCGTATCAAAGGGCTTCTTCATAAAGGCCTGAACACCCGCCTCCAGCGCCTCTTTTTCACTCACATGATGACTAAAGCCCGTGGCCAGTACCACCGGTAATTGTGGTCGTTCCCCGAGCATTTGCTTAAGCATATCCAGCCCCGTCATGCCTGGCATGGTCTGGTCCGAAATTACGAGATCAATCTCATCCGAATGTTCATGGAAATAACTCAGGGCCTGGGTGCTGTCCGTCATAATAGTCACTCGATAGGCTTGTGCCTCGAGTAGTGCCTGAATAAAACGTCCCACCGATTCTTCGTCGTCCACGACCAGGATGTGTGGACTTATCATGCCGGAACCCATCTGACGCGACTCGCCCAATTCGGGTAGGCCTGTAACATCAAGTGGGAAGTAGATTCGAAAATCCGTCCCCGCACCTACAGTACTGTCTACTCGGATGTGGCCCTTATGATTGTGCACGATCCCATGAACCATGGAGAGTCCCATGCCGGTACCGGCGCCGACATCCTTTGTTGTAAGAAACGGTTCAAATATACGATCTATCACGTCAGGTGGAATACCACTACCGGTATCTTTCACGGATAGCACCAGATAATGTCCACTATGGGATTGATGACAGGAATTGCATATTTCGTTATTGACGTCCTGTTCATCTACAGAGATTGTAATGGTTCCATGAGTGCTGATTGCATCACGCGCGTTGATACAAAGATTCATCAATACCTGTTGGAGTTGTATCGGATCGGCCTGTATCTTGTGCACTTCCGATGTTTGTGAAAATTGCATATTGATACTTGCCGGTATGGTCGGACGCAATAATTTTATCGTTTCCTTAATGAGAGGTGTGGTGCTGAGCGCAATATATTCACCTTGCTTGCTTCGACTGAAAGCGAGCATTTGTGCGATCAGGTCCTTAGCGCGCATACCTGCAAGATGTACTTCTTTTAAATAGGCATGGAGTTTACCTGAGCCCTCATCCGCAAAACGGTCCAGTGCCAGCTCGGTATAGCCAATAATACTGGCTAGAATATTATTAAAGTCGTGAGCAATTCCGCCGGTCAGTTGGCCGATAGCCTCCATTTTTTGCGCGTGTTGCAGTTGTAATTGCAAATTTTCGCGCTCGATATCCCCCTGTTTTTGCAGGCTGATATCCTGACCCACCGCGATTATCCCAATTGCTTCCTGGCTATCATCGATGAGCCTGTTCAGATTCCAGGAAACATTATGAAGCTGGCTCTGACTATCGATGATGTTAATTTCGACATCACGTACCACCTTGCCTTCAAGGGCATTGCGTGCGGCTTGTCTAAAGCTATCGCGAGATGTCTCATCAACAAATTGTTCGACGAAGTCACTACCGAAAATCTCTTCCTGCTTGGCAATCAGTATGGTTTCACCTTCCTGATTCAAACCATGTATTCGATAGTCAGTCGACAGCCAAAGCATGATACTGGGCGCGGTATCCACGATAGATCGCAGATGTTCTTCACTATCCTTGAGGCTCCGCAGCGCATAATCACGTTGTACCCGTGCCCGCATTGCCTGGATACCAAAGGCAAAATCACTGGAAAATTCTTCTAACAGAGAGACTTCACTGTCATCAAAGGCGTCTTCGTGCTTTGAGTAAATATTGATTGTGCCAATGATTTCGTCTTGCATACAGACAGGAATGGAGACCGAAGAATGGAAGCCGTGCAGTGTCGCCTTCTCACGCCACATGTGGTAATTTTTATCGGTTTCCATATTTCGCACGACATGTGTCTCACCTGTCTTGATTGCCATGCCCGTTGGGCCGGAACCAGACTCAGTCTCATCCCATGTCACATCGAGCGAATCGAGGTACGAAACTTCTTCGCCTGCGTGGGCGACATTGATGACATTCTTGTTGTCCACATTTTCAACCATACCTAACCAGACGAGTTGATATCCTCCCTCACTGGCGAGTATGTTACATACGTCTTCATAAAGACGAACCTCATCGACCGCATGGATAATGGTTTCGTTTATCTTGGTTAAGGTACGCAGAGCCCTGTTCACCCTTTCCAGGTGCTTTCGATCTTCGACTCGGCTGGTCACATCGCTCATGATAGCGTAGACACCATCGACCCTGTCTCGCTCATCGTACTTGGGTATCAGCCTCCCCCACATTGTTCGTTTGATTCCGAGATTATCCGGTATTTCTCGTTCGAAGGTCACGGCTCTACCGGAAAGCGCTCTCTCAATATGCGGGCGCATCATCTGAAAGGCTTCAGTTGATAGTATTTCTTCTAGCTTTTTTCCAAGACTTCTTTCTTCAGACAGGCCTTGCCAGTTTGCGTGAGCTCGGTTGACATAGCGGTAACGTAATTTGGAGTCAAACTCAAATAGTAGCTCCGGAATGGCATTGGTTACCATGCGCAAATGTTCTTCGCTCTTGCGTAGGGCGGCCCTTTCCTGTTCCAGCTCCTGGACTTTTGCGTCGAGCTTTCGAGCCAGTACTTCCGTGTACATTTTTTCGATTTCTTCGGTCTCTTCGAATTCTTCTGTAGTGTCGTCCGAGGATTGGGAAGCCTGGCCGTCAAGGAGTTCATGAATCTTTTGAAGGAACTCCTTTTGCATGATGGGCTTTGTGATGTAGGCCTGGGCACCCACCTTGCTAGCCAGTTCTCGATCAATTTCGTCGGTAAAGGCGGCGGTAACAAAGACAAAGGGAATTTCGGAGCGTTCAGGGTTCGACTTCACTTCCCGGCAGAAGGCATAACCATCCATCCCCGGCATCATTAAGTCAGAAATTATCAGGTCGACGGGGCTGGATTGTAAAAACTCAAGCGCGGGAATGGCACTTGGGTAGTCAACAACATCGTAACCGTTCGATTCCAGGATCTTTCGGATCAGCTTTCGAACATGTTCGACATCATCTACAACAAGAATCTGTTGTGGCATTTATATTCACTTATCGTTGCCCAAGTTTTGGCCAGGCTGCTATAGGGGCATCACATCTACCATCACAGGATAACTCTCAATTATAATAGTTGTCCAAAGATTCCGTACCATTCTAATCTCCCCACGCAGCGGCGCTTCTGACAAAATTAGTCGTGGTGATATGATTTTGTCCAGTCGGTTCCAGATAGGCAAATCTCTTCGCATCCTCGAAGTTCATATCTGCCCTCTTCATCAGAGAATGGCACACAGGGCTACTATATCTAGACTTACCGAAATGGTGGGCAATATGCTAATACAACCTCATTTGGAAGTGTGACGGAACTGAGCGACGTATTCTGAAAGTTTTCTATGTCACTCACAAAGCGAGACTAATGTGGACTCTGTGCTGACCCAGCTATCCCTAGGACATGGAGATACCGGTGCCGCCAAGACCACAATAGCCATTGGGATTCTTGGCAAGATACTGCTGATGATAGTCTTCCGCAAAATAAAACGGACTCGCTGTGGTGATCTCGGTCGTGATGGGCCCATAGCCCGCAGCAGTCAATTTCTGCTGGTAGTCCTCTCGGCTTCGCTCGGCCTGGTCTAATTCCTCTGCTCCCTGGACATAGATTCCGGAACGGTACTGAGTGCCAACATCATTTCCCTGACGCATACCCTGGGTCGGATCGTGATTTTCCCAAAAGACTTTAAGTAAGCCTTCAAAGCTCACCATAGCAGGATCATATACCACCAATACCACTTCATTATGGCCAGTCATTCCCGAGCAGACCTCCTGATAGGTTGGGTTAGGGGTAATACCAGCCGAGTAGCCCACTGCGGTAATATAAACACCCGGTATTTCCCAAAATTTTCGTTCAGCCCCCCAGAAACAGCCCATGCCGAATATCACCTGTTTCATTGTGTCCGGGTAAGGAGCAGCCATGGACTCACCATTCACAAAGTGACGACCCGGTTGCATGATTGCTTCATCTCGTCCTGGCAAGGCCTGTTCAGTGTCCGGCAAAGTAACGGGTTTATTCGAAAACAACATTATTTAGACCTGTTTTGAGACTGATTTGAGCCAATGTAAATAGATGACGTCGGCAACGGTTTTTAGTTCCGAAATCCGTGTGTCAAGATCATGCAGCATTTCCTCGGTCGCCTGCACCGACCTGGAGGGCTTGAGCTCTGGCCCAAAACGCTTACACCATTCCTCTACCATTTCTGCGGTCATTTCAACATGGCACTGCAGTGCTATATGATTTCGAACCACAAAGCCCTGATTAGTACAGTGGCGATTGGCCAGTATGCGAGTAGCACCAAGGGGCATGGAAAAAGTCTCACCGTGCCAGTGAAAAACCATGAATTCGGAAGGCAACTCTCGCAGCCAGGATATGCCCAGGGCGTCACCCGGTTTATTGACGGGAAACCAGCCGATTTCAGTAACGTCGTTTTCTGTCACCACTGCATCCAGAGCCTTGGCCATCAGTTGTCCACCCAGGCAATGTCCCAGAACCGGAATGTCCCGGGCATCGGCCTTTCGGATCAAATCGATCTCCTCCTGTATCCAGGGCAGATCATCGTTGACACTCATCGGCCCCCCCATGAAAACCAGGCCGCTCACACCCTCAATATCAGATGGTACCGAATCACCGGCATCAATCTGTACGAGACGATAGGGATAGCCCTCCCGTTCAAGCACTTCTGCCAGGTAACCCGGCCCTTCGCAATCCACATGGCGGAATATTAATATCATCTGTGTATCCCGTTCATATTCTCAGGTAGAAATCTTGTTGCATATACGCCTTTGCCAAAGTGCAATCATCGTTTTACCGCGTCGATGTGAATGTATCTCGCCATTTCCCGGTAGGGCGAAATTCTGGATAATTGCGCTTCAAGTTCCAGTATATCCGCTAGCTCGCGTTCCTGCTGTAGGGATTTTGGTAAATAATCGAAAAATGTCCTTAACCCCAGGCTGTCTTGGATCTCAAAATCATACTCTTGCAACCAGCTCACTACATCCGATAATTTCAGGGGGTTGATGGGAGTCAGTCCTCCTGGCTCTCCACCCAGCTTACCCGACTGGACCTTGCGCCAGTTGCCTCGAATCAGGTTCCGAAATACTAGAGCATCCCCGTTATAAAACATAAGTGACAGCCTGGTGCCTGCCTTGGCAAGTCTAGCTAGTGATGCCACGGCCGGGGCTGGGTCTGACATCCACTCCAGGACTGCATGGCACAGGAGTAAATCGTATGGGTGTTCCACTCTATCGGGTAATTCCTGAATCGGTGCATGGATCCATCTTGCCCTGTCTCTGACCTGTACAGGAAGCCCTATGCTTGCCTGCTCAAGCATTTCACTGGAACTGTCACACAGAGTTACGTGATGACCCTGTTCAAGCAAGCGGGAAGCAATTTGCCCTAGTCCGCATCCGGCATCCAGAATTTGCATGGGGTTCGTGCCTGACGGAGGTAGCATATTCTTGATGAGATAGTCCCACAGGATGGCAAACCGTATTTCACCTTTACGGGACCCATATATATTTTTCTTAAACCGAGTTACCAGTTCATCAGTAAAACTTTTATCCTTCAATTTTATACACCCGATTTATTACATCCCACATACAACTGGCAACGGTACAAGCTACTCTCATTAATTTCCTATTTGATGCCAAACGAAGCCAGATTGTATAAACAATCACAAACGATTATCATAGCGCCGGCTTTTCATTAATTTTACATAATAGATCATGACCAAAAACGAAGAACTCAAGAAATTATTTTACGTCGAGAAATCAACCATCCACGGCAAAGGATTGTTTGCACGAATTGAAATAAAAGAAGGCACCTATCTTGGCACCTATCACGGTCCCGTTGTAGATGAAAACGGCATGCATGTTCTCTGGGTCGAACATGAAGAAGGTGTTTGGCAGGGACGCGATGGTAAAAATATGTTGCGCTACCTGAATCACAGTGACGCCCCCTGTGCAGAATTCGATGGTTTCGAGCTTTATGCTATTGCCGATATTAAGCCTGATCAGGAAGTAACATTTGATTATGGTGAAGATCCAGCGGCCTAGGCAAGTGACTGCCCCTATTATACATCTCGAAAGTTGACGGTTTAATGACAATCGAATCGAACATTTTCCTTGCCTGAAAGCCCGCTCCAACCTTACTATTAGGGCTTTCAGACATTAGTGCTTTCCTACCGCGATGACCAGCTTCCGTTCACTGCAAGACAGCATCAAAAAACAACGCGAATCTCTGTCTCAGCTGCTGAATCACCCCTTGCATGAGTTGGCAGCACAATGTCGCGATATCTGGGGCGATCGGGAACAACTTGACCGAACCTTGGAACATGCACTTAACAAAATCCCAAACGCCAAATTTCTCTACGTATTGGATACGAATGGCATCCAGCTAAGCGACAATATTTCGACCGAGGGCCGCGTCCTGAAAGATTTCGGGCGTGATCGCTCTCAAAGGCCCTACATGCGACAGGCCGTGCCCAGCACCGGGTTTCTACTGTCCGAGGCCTATATCAGCCTGCGCGAGAGGCGCCCTTCTCTTACTGCCATCCAGATAGTCCACAACGACACAGGCAAGGTACTTGGCTTTGTCGGAGCCGATTTTGATCTTCGCAATCTACCCCTCACCGCTGAAATGTACGAAGAGCCCAATTCCTGGCGACAGATCAAGGGTGATCCGGCCATACGCGGAACGGTATTTCACCAAACGCGTAGTGAAAGTCTGCTCGATAAGAAACTGACGGAAGTCATCGGTGTTATGGAAGAGCTCATCGTCGATCATGGTGTATTCCAATGTACCCTCCACTTCTCAAGCAGCCGTGCTACCGTATGGCTATACAATAATCCCTACACCTATCGACTACTGGATGTCGAAGCCTTGACCGATCCCGATATCTGCCTGGCCTACCCTATTCTTCCCTACCCGGAAGATGCTGTGATACCAAGGGACAAAATACGGCCCATACTCGATACCTTCGGGCAATTACGTGTCATGGATGACATGTTTTATCTGCGCTCAAGTTCAATCAATATATTTAACGGTATAATCAGCCTCACATTTTCATGTGATGGCTCACATTATCTTGCCTATGATGAGTTTCTGGATAAGCGACTGGACTTCTGGGTGGGTACGGCTGTTAATTAAACCTAGCGAGACTCGGCACGCTGTGCACGCGCCAACATCTTGCTGATGGCGTGAGAGACGGCAACAAAACCAAAACTCGCCGTGACAAATGTGGCCGAGCCGTAACCCGATTCACAATCCAGAGTCACGCCATGTACTCCCGGTTTCTGTGTGCTGACTGTACCGTCGGGACGTGGATAGAGTTGTTGCTGTGATGAAAACACACAATCAATACCAAACTTCTTCTTGCCATCACGACTGTAGTTAAATTCACTGCGCAGCTTGGCCCGCACCTTTGCCGCAAGCGGGTCATTATAGGTCTTGCTCAAGTCTGTCACCTGGATTGCAGTGGGGTCGGTCAATCCGCCTGCGCCACCCGTCATAACAAAAGGGATTTTGTTACGACGACAATAATGCGCCAGCTCCGTCTTAAAACGAATTCCGTCAATGGCATCGATGACATAATCAAAATTCTGCGACATATATCGTTGAATGTTTTTACTGGTTAGAAAATCATCAATGGCGTCAACCTCACATTGCGGATGAATAGAGCCAACACGTTGTGCCATGACATCGACTTTGGCGGCTCCAATGGTTTCCTGCGAGGTATGGATTTGGCGGTTCGTATTGCCGACACTAATATCATCATGGTCAATCAGGGTTATTGCTGCCACTCCGGTACGCGCCAATGCCTCGACCACCCATGACCCGACCCCGCCGATGCCGACAACGCAAAAACGAGAACTTGCTATCTTCTGATAGGCACTCGCGCCGTAAAGGCGACGAATTCCGGAAAACATGGCGTCGTAATCTAATGACATAGTTCAGTTGGGTAAAACTTATCTTATTTGGCTAGCATTCAATCTGGCGCTCACCAACGCAGCTTTTATATCCCTGCGTTCACGGATATCTGCACCAAGAAAACGTCTCATGGAGTAAAGTCGTTGCGGGTATTGTACGGCATCTTCAACCAACCGCTCCAGCTCCTTATCCTGATCCTGTCGCATAACCAGCAACCAAGGTGATAGCCATGACAGGTATTGTACGGCAATACGGTATATTTCAGGCTCATCCCAGTGCAAGGAGAATCCATGCAGGGGGAGCTCTATAGTTACTGTACCGTTATCATGATTCGACGATTCACCTGTCCGAGATATTCGAACACCATATGTGTCTGACTGGCGATGAAACCATGCATTGTTACCAAGACTGCCTCGGGAGTTGATTGCAGATTCCAGGCGACGGGCATCCTCACCTTGCTGTTTCAGTTCACGCAAGGCCCTGTCACCCATTTTCCACCGAGTATTGGAATTGTAGGTAATCTCTTGTTCACCAAAGGCTGATTCAAGCAAAGCCAATGGCTCACCGGTTTGGTCATCGAGCAACCAGCGCTCATAGCAATCCACAAGTTCAAATGGCAGATGCCTTGACTCTTGCTCGACTAACTTCAATAGTTGGTTACCCATAAGCTCGACATTATTCGTATGCATGCCCGGTAACAATGGTGCACGTTTCAGTCCCTGTGATTCGCTCCATTCACCGTACTTTATCTCGGCCGATTGAAATGGCGCCACGCTATTGAGGTCCATGAAGCGATAGATCGATTCATCCGTTAGATAGAGCCCCCAATTGACACCATCCAGAGTCGCAGCATCAAGATTAGCTTCGACTATCGTATGTAAAAAACCACGAAATGGATTCAGCAGGCGACGTGCTCGACACAGCACGTGATCAGGTCTCGTTACAGGCATATCAACGGAATCTATATTCAAGTCAGCTTGATCATACGGTCAGCGCCATGAAATTAAAAACAGCCCGTAGCGACACCGTTACTACGAGCTCACTTCAGGTAATCCAGGCTCAAGCGATTATTTGTTATCCGAGTGATGTGGCCAGTTATCCGCCTCAACCACATTGCGATAGGCATGCCAGGTGGCGTGTCCGATAATCGGCAGGATCACGATAAGCCCAAGCCCTCCCGTTAGCATGCCAAATACGAGCGAGGACAGGATTATCGCTGCCCATACAAGCATTGCCAGCTTGTTCCTCAATACGGCATGAATACTTGTCAAAACAGCGGTTACCACATCCACCTTGCGATCCATAAACATTGGAAGTGAAAAGGCACTGGCCGCGAAAATGAGTAGTGTAAAGAGCGCACCTACCGTGGTTCCCACGGAGAGATAGGTCAGATAACTTTGCAGGCCCGCATCAGATTCCTGTGGGTAAAAGATGTGAATCATGGAAGCTGCCCTGGCCCATAACAGGAATACCACGAGCAATAATACGGCAAAGACCAGTTCATTCCCGAGATGTCGCCTACCCTCTTTGAAACAATAACCCAGCCTTGGATTCAAACCCATACCGATTTGCCGGCTGATGGAATAAAGCCCAAAGGCCAGAACCGGCCCAAGAAACATAACCCCTGAACCCAGCGTCAACAGGAAAGACAGACTGCCATACTGGTAGGCCAGAAAGGTAAGCAGATAAACAAAGGCGGTAATAATGGCGCCATATGTAGCGCTTTGCCTTGGGGCCATGGTGAAGTCGAGATAACCCAGCTTGAGCCAGTTAAATGGGGCCATTGGCGAAATACGACGAGTGGGTGCGATGAACGGCAACTCCTCGGGTTTGGTCTCGCTTTCATTTCTCGAAGAACTCATCTCCACCTCTCAAGGGCTGTATTGTTATGTACAAATAATATTATGGGTATAGAATCCACTCCACTGCAACTTGACTATGTCATTACTAACATCGATATCAATTTGCACCTCATCGTTTGTCGATAGGCACATAGTCACGTCGTGCTTCACCAACATACAGTTGGCGAGGCCGACCGATACGGTATTCCGGATCGTCCAGCATTTCCATCCACTGGGAAATCCAGCCAACGGTTCGTGCCATGGTAAAAATCACGGTGTACATATTCAAGGGTATACCAATGGCTTTGAGAATAATACCGGAATAAAAATCGACATTGGGATAGAGCGAACGCTCGATAAAGTATTCATCTTCGAGGGCAATCCGTTCCAGTTCCGTAGCGATCTCAAACAGAGGTACTTGTTCGGCGCCGATCTCCGCAAGAACCTCATGAGCCGCCTGGCGCAAAATCCTGGCACGGGGATCGTATTTTTTATAGATGCGATGACCGAAGCCCATGAGCCGAAATTTGTCATTCCTGTCCTTGGCCCTGGCCACCAGTTTCGGCACATCCTCTACCGACTCAATGGTCTCCAGCATCCGTATAACCGCCTCATTGGCACCACCATGGGCGGGTCCCCATAGCGAACCTATCCCCGCTGAGATGCTGGCAAAGGGATTGGCACCGGAACTACTTGCCAGGCGCACAGTCGAGGCACTGGCATTTTGCTCGTGGTCGGCATGCAGGATCATGATCAGCTCCAGTGCACGTACCACGGTCGGACTGATTTCAAATGGTTTGCTGGGTGTGGCAAACATCATACGCAGATAATTCTCAACATAGCCAAGCGAGTTATCCGGATACATGAAGGGCTGACCGATGGAGTACTTGTAACTGTCGGCGGCAATGGTAGGCATTTTGGCAATCAAACGGTGCGCCGATATTTCGCGATGCTGTGGATCATGGATATCCAGGGAGTCATGATAGAAGGCCGACAGGGCGCCGACGACACCGACCATGATGGCCATGGGATGGGCATCATGGTGAAAACCCGAATAAAAACGACGTAGTCCTTCATGCACCATACTATGGTTCATGATCATGTCCTGGAACTCGCCCATTTGCTCGGCCGATGGCAGGTCTCCGTACAGGAGCAGGTAACAGACCTCCAGGTAACTGCTCTGTTCAGCCAGTTGCTCAACGGGGTAACCGCGGTACAGCAGTATCCCTTCATCACCATCGATGTAGGTGATGCCGCTTTGACAACTGGCCGTCGAGACGAATCCCGGGTCATAGGTAAATAGACCCAGTTGCTTACTCATGGGTCGTATGTCGAAGACCGATGGTCCGTGCGTTCCGTGATAAAGGGGTAATTCAACACTTTGCCCGGTGGCATTGTTGGTCACCGTCACCGTATCTTTCGCCATACTGCACCCGTTATTGTTTGTTCATCCTATCTAATGTTATGGACGAATTTATCGAATATGCAAGAGGGGTGTAACGGCGGTTGAAGTCAGGAAGACTGACTAGAGGGCGTAAAAATAGGTCC
Source organism: Gammaproteobacteria bacterium (assembly GCA_014762495.1). Taxonomy (GTDB): domain Bacteria; phylum Pseudomonadota; class Gammaproteobacteria; order Thiohalospirales; family Thiohalospiraceae; genus JABURT01. The sequence goes on from JABURT010000194.1 coordinate 15,729, forward strand.
AGGGTTTAGACTCGGTGAGGCCTTCCAGGCGGGTCATCAACTTCTCCCCTGGAACCGCCTCATGCAGATAGATATTGTGTACCACGACAAACTGTGAGGCATAGCCTGCGGACTGTTTCCAGTTAACCTCACTCAGCGACATTGCTTGTCCGCATGACGGGCAGGTAATGGGACTTGAGGCCTGGATCTGATCACGCCAGTTGGGAATGGGTTCGCGACAATGACGGCATCGCGGTTGAAAGGATTGGGAACCGTGTAGGAAGGTGGGTTGCTCATAGCTTAGCAACTCGATGAAACAATAGGCGTCGCCGTCTTCGGCACTCAGGTTGATCACCGGCGAGCAGCCCAGGAAGGTCAATAGATCCAGAAAGCGTTCTCCAGCGGCATAGTGATGCCCCGAGGTGTCATCGATCGCCTCACCGATGAACCCCAGTTCTACGAGGGCCTGCTGCAGCTGAGCTTCGCCCACACGGATATCCGGGGATTTACAATGGAATAGGAGACGAGGAGAAGACATGGAATCCAGACGATATTAAAACGAGTATGATACCAATATTACCAACACTGCCAAGGATACTCACCCATGAAGATCCACTCCCTACTCCTTATCTCTCTCTGGTTTGTCGCATCACTGGCCTGGGCCAACACGGATCTCGTCAAAGAGGCTGGACTCCCCACGGTCGGCAGCGAACGACTGCAGCAACTGGCCGCGCATTCCGACTGGGAGGTGCGCCGTGCCGTCGCCGGCAACCGCCGCACCCCGGTCGAGCTCCTGCGACAACTGGCCACAGACCCGGATCGTCGCATCCGCATCACCGTGGCCACCAATCTGAGCACACCACCCGCACTGCATATGCTACTGGCGGCTGATGCCGACAAGCAGGTTCGCTCCGTGGTTTCACGCTTTGAGTACGTCCCCGCCGAGGCGCTGGACCAACTGGCCAATGACCCGGACCCGGAGATACGCGTCGAAGTGGCCGGCAACTGGAATACCGCCGAAGCCACACTGAAACGCCTGTTACAGGACGAGTTCGAGTCGGTCCGTCGGCGTGCCGAACAGGAGCTGGCCAAACGCGCCGAGGAATCCGGCTCCTAGGGCTTGAGACCGTCGCCGGCTCAGCAGCGGGCCATGCGTCCCGCTGTGCCGCGCCTGCCTGCAGTCGTGCGGAAAAATCATAACGAATCGGTGACTAAGGTCATTTTTTAGACTTGTTATAGATAGTCAGGGCCACGGGCTTCGGGTTAAAATGGTGCGTCATAACCAGTATCGGGCCCATACCAAACGGATCTGCTCACCTATGCACTACAGAATCGACGATACCCGCATCCGCGCCATTCAGGAGGTGATCCCTCCTAGCCAACTGCACGAAGAAGTACCTTTGACGGATGCCCAGGCCCGTACCATCTTCGAGGCGCGCAAGGAGATCCACAACATCCTGCACGATGAGGATGATCGCCTGGTGATGATCATGGGGCCCTGTTCCATCCACGACCCGGAAGCGGCACGCGAATATGCCTCCCGACTCAAGTCCCTGATGGGCAAAGTGGAAAAAGATCTGCGGGTCATCATGCGGGTCTATTTCGAAAAGCCTCGCACCACTGTCGGCTGGAAGGGCCTGATCAACGATCCCGACCTGGATGGTAGTTTCCAGATCAACAAAGGCCTGCGCCTGGCCCGCCATCTGCTGCAGGACCTGGCGGAAATGGGAGTGCCTGCGGCCACCGAGTTTCTCGATCTCATCAGCCCGCAATACCTGGCCGACCTGGTCAGCTGGGGGGCCATTGGGGCCCGCACCACCGAAAGCCAGGTCCACCGTGAACTGGCCTCAGGCCTCTCCTGCCCCGTCGGTTTCAAGAACGGCACCGAAGGCAGCCTCAATATCGCCATCGATGCCATCCACTCGCCCAGACCACCACAACATTTACTATCACTGACCAAGGAAGGTAATTCGGCCATC
>JABURT010000066.1 GCA_014762495.1 Gammaproteobacteria bacterium
GGGCCAGAGCACCAATGACGTGCGCAAGGTCGATGCCGGGCACGGCCAGTTGGCCGGATACTGCTCGCCCAAGGGGCGCCTACTCGCCAGCTTCCAGCTCATCCAGCGCGACGGCGACTATTTCATGCTCATGGAGCGCGACATCATGGAGGCCACGCTCAAGCGCCTGCGCATGTTCGTGCTTATGTCCAAGGTGACCCTCGACGATGTCAGCGACGAGTTCTGTGTCGCCGCGGTGGCCGGCCCCACCATCGAGGCTAAGCTGGACCAGGCCCCCGCCGGCGACTATGAGGTCACACAGGTGCAGGGCCTGAGCCAGATGCGCCTGCCCGGCACCCCGCCCCGCTTCCTGCTGCTGGCCGATGCCGATACCCTGGTGACCTTATGGAACCAGCTCGACGACGTCACCCCGGTCGGCCAGGGCAACTGGAAGCTGACCGACATCCGTGCCGCCGTGCCATTCATCCAGGCCGAGACCGTCGAGGCCTTCGTACCGCAGATGGTCAATATGCAGGCCCCCGCCATCGAGGGCGTCAGCTTCAAGAAGGGTTGCTACCCGGGCCAGGAGGTGGTCGCACGCATGCAGTACCTGGGTAAGCTCAAGCGGCGCATGTATCGCGGTCGGGTTGAGACCGACACCGCGCCGAAGCCGGGCGACAGTATCTTTTCCGAGGCGTCTTCCAGTGGTCAGGGTGCCGGTAAGGTGGTTGACGCGCAGCCCTCGCCCTTGGGTGGATTTGAACTGTTGGCGGTGATTGAGATTGCCAGCGCTGAGAGTGGTGGTTTGTTGGTGGGGTCTGAGTCGGGGGCTTCGCTGGAGTTGAGTGAGTTGCCTTATGAGTTGGAGAAGGCATCATAAATTAGTAAAGGGGCTTCGGCCCCTTTTTTTATACATTCATATATTTGTTTGATCGCTTCGCGTGGTTTGTTTTTGATGCGGTTTGTCGCACCGCGGGCGAGTTACTTATTCTTGCTCGGCCAAGAATAAGTAACCAACAAGAAGGCCGCCCTATGACGCAGCCCTGACGGGTTGATTCGGCACTTCCCTGTGCCTCACCCCTAACGGGGCGACTATCGTCGTCCCAATCGGCTATCCTGCCGATTGGTCCCTGCGCTTCTCGATAAAAGTGGCGCTCCCGGAACTCGCATGACAGACAACGTCATGCTCAAACAACCGTCCGCTTTATCCACTTTTATCTGCGATGCTCGGCTGCGTCGAGGGGGAACTGTACCAGTAGAGAGGTCGTAGAAATGTGATAGTTAAGGGTCTAGCAAAGTCCACGAGTTGTCTTGCGAATTATAAACTTGCACACCATCTAGGTGCCCACTGACTCAATATTACTTTCTACAAAGTCGAATAGAAAAAACAGGCTTACATAAATCAGTCCTAACAAAGAGGTGCCAAAGGCAAGATTGGATACAGATAGTGCTTTATTGGTTCGATCAGTTCCTGATCTTTCAAATGCATTTATGTTTTTACGAGATATGATAAGAGCAGGCAAATAGCAGAGATAACTTACTATGCCGGCTGGCAACCAGCCCGCGGTTACTGATACAAATGAATATATGAATGGACCAACAGGAAACAAAAGGATTAACAATTTCAAAGTGAGCGGCTGATTATACTCCCTGAATATTGCAGCCTCTTTTCCTATTCCCAGGAAAATTTTGTAAGTCATGACAAGAAATAAAATAATAAATGCGATATCAATCATTTTAACAATTCACACCTAAATATGGGTCGACCCACACATTGGATTGTTCCATGCGATTTATTTGTTAGTCCAATATACTTACGCAAATATACCAATAATCGCACCCATTAAAGCAAGTTCGGCAACGCTGTGTGATGAATTGATTAATGTTAGCTTTGAGGGTACACGAGCAAAACCATTGTAATATCCCAGCGATGTGGCAATAAACACTGCCGAAATTATTGCGCCAAAAAAGGCGCCACTCAAAAAACCAGATATATTTATGGCTGCCATAAGCGTGGCGACACTTATGGCTTTTAATAGCCCTGAAACTAAAGATATGATGAAAGCGCCGCCAAGGCCTTCGGTATTATCAGCTTCATCTTTGGTGATGCCTAAAGCATTTGCCCATGCTTTGCCGAAAACCGCCCAGTGAAACCAGGTAAACCCAAGAACATAACTTGCAATAGTCGCAACTGCTACAGCTATGAAATTTATATTTTGTATCTCTGCGAACCAGTTCATATATTTTCCTGACATTAATTGGGTGTCTAACGGGATAGGTAAGTGTCCGTACAATGCCCATGAGATCCTTGGTAGGAAGTTTTATCTTGATCTTCCGAGACAGTTGGCAAAATCTATAGACTTGGAACCCTCAGGTGAAACATTGAACGTTAGTGGTTCAAGTGTGAATGCATCCGACAGGCATAAGGTATTATTAATAATTGTGTAATATCCGCTTACAGTAATTCGATTGGCATCAGCTCCCATTTCTATCGAGACTCCCCTTCCATTAATACCTTCCTGTAAAACAGCTTCTCCAAGATCCTGGTAAGCAACACCAAAGCCATCGACATTTGAAGTTTGAGAGCTTATTTCAGATATGCAATTTGAATCTGAATAAGTTGTATTACCAAAGATTATTTCGTTTGAAGTAGTAAACTCGTAACTTCCCTTACTCCAATATTCAATTATATTCTCATTGCTATCAGGAACTTGCTGGCATGAATTTGTTATCCAAA
>JABURT010000058.1 GCA_014762495.1 Gammaproteobacteria bacterium
GGATGAAGATCCTGGCCGAGCCGGGGTTCACGCCCGCGGCCAGCCAGTCGATGATCATGTCCCAGGCGCTTTGTGCCACGTTACCGGGGTTTTCGTATTCGGTGGTCAGGGCATGCCAGTCGGCGGCAAAAAAGAAACACTCGTACTCATGCTGCAACTGTATCCAGTTTTTCAACACACCGTGATAGTGCCCCAGGTGCAGGCGACCGGTGGTGCGCATGCCGGAAAGAACTCTCTGGTGTTGTTTGGCGACCGAATTCAAGCTTGACTCCTATCAGATGGGTAATCCGAACAATGATTTAATAACAATATTGATGGCCTGTACGGCATAGCTGAAGTAGTACCAGCCGTTCAGAAAAAACAATACGGCAAACAGGATGACAATGCCGTAGGGCTCGACGCGGCTGACCTTGTAGGCCAGCGGGCCGGGCAGGACCGAAACCAGCACGCGCCCCCCATCCAGCGGCGGCAACGGGATGAGATTGAGCAGCATCAGCACCAGGTTGATGAGGATCCCAACACGACCGACCTCGTAGAGCCAGACTCGACCGGGGATGGGCAGGTTCAGGGCGAGATAGGCCAGTATGGCCCAGAGTAGCGCCATGAACAGGTTCGAACCGGGGCCTGCCAGGGCCACCCAACGCATGTCCCGTTTTGGGTTGTGCAAATTCTGTGCAGTGATGGGTACCGGCTTGGCCCAACCGAAGAAGAGCGGAAACCCGGTACTCATGTAGGCAACAAAGAGAATAATCAGGGGTACGGCGATGGTACCGATGGGATCGATATGTCGGATGGGGTTGAGTGTCAGGCGCCCCATCATCTTGGCCGTCGGGTCCCCCAGTCGATTCGCGACCCAGCCGTGGCTAGCCTCGTGGACGGTGATGGCAAATAGCAGCGGCAGGGCGACGACCGAGAGGATCTGGAAAAGGTTGGCGTCTGGCATGGGGGAAGTATACCTGTTTCGGCCGGGTGGATCAGGCCAGTTCCAGCACCGAGGTATCCCCGGCGCCACGGCGCAGGACCACCGGGATCTCGTCCTCGAGATCGACAATGGTGGTGGCCTCGATGCCACAATAACCGCCATCGATAACCAGATCCACGGCGTGTTCCAATTGGTCACGAATGTCGTAGGGATCGGACATGGGATAGTCGTCTCCAGGCAGGATCAGGCTCACACTCATGAGGGCCTCGCCCAGCGCATCGACAATGGCCTGGGCAATGGCATTGTCCGGGATACGCAGCCCGATAGTCTTGCGCTTGATATGCTGGAGACGACGCGGGACTTCTCGGGTGGCGGGGAGTATGAAGGTATAGGCGCCCGGGGTGATGGCCTTTATCAGGCGATAGGCGATATTCCCCACCTTGGCATACTGAGAGACCTGTGACAGGTCGCGACAGACCAGGGTGAAATTGTGCTTTTCACTGAGCTTTCGTATGGTTCGAATCCGCTCCATGGCCGACTTGTCGCCGATGTGACAACCCAGTGCGTAACCGGAGTCGGTGGGATAGACCAAGACACCGCCCTGGCGGATGATCTCCACCGCCTGATTGATAAGACGTGGCTGGGGATTGTCGGGATGGATCTGAAAGAACTGGCTCATAACCGCGCTGCCATATTCGAGTCTCTGTCGTTATCGTTGTGAGTAATAATTATTGTCCGGGCAGGTCCCAGTCGGCCCATATTGGCGTGCAACCATCGGGTAGCGGTGGCAAGGCTCCCAGCTCGATCCAGGGGTTCTCCGGTCCGTGATAGTCCGACCCGCTGGAGGCCTTGAGACCCGCCTGGCTGGCATGACGCGCCATTGTATAACATTCGTCGCGGCTGTGGCTGCCGGAGATGACCTCGATCCCCTCTCCCCCCAACTCGACGAACTCGCCGATAAGTCGACGCAGACGAGTGGCCGTCATACGATAGCGTGCCGGATGGGCAATTACCGCCTGTCCGCCGGCACCGTGAATCCAGCCCAGGGCCTCTTCCAGCGTGGCCCACTGCCCACCGACATGACCCGGTTTGCCCTTGATAAGAAATTTCTTGAACACATCTCGCACACTCTTGGCGTGGCCCTGCTCCACCAGGAAGTGGGCAAAATGGGTGCGGCTGATAATACTGCCCTTGGCCTTCGCACGTGCCGCCTCGTAGGCACCGGGAATACCCGCCTTCTCCAGCCCCTGCCCTATTGCCTCGGCGCGCCGTTGACGAAACGCCAGTAACTTGGCCAACCCCTCCTGCAGGGCCTGATTCTGCGGATCGACTCCGAGTCCGACAATATGCACCGTGGTGTGATTCCAGCTCACCGAGACCTCGACCCCGGGCACCAGCCCAAGACCGAAATGTTCGGCCGCGCGTTCGGCCTCGGCGATGCCATCGGTGACATCATGATCGGTCAGGGCCAGGACATCCACGCCCTGGCTCGCGGCGTGTTCGACCAGTTGGCTGGGACTCAGGGTACCGTCGGAGGCAAGGGAGTGGCTGTGCAGGTCTATCTTGAGTGTCATAGGTGCATTTTACATCATATAGAGCATATACAGGTACGATTATACGTACGGATTCGGATAGAATGGACCCCGCTGTTTCGTCGCCCCTTATACCCCAGGCAAGAGGTTTTTCATGAAGTTCCTGTTCGACTTTTTCCCCATACTTTTATTCTTTATCGCCTTCAAAATGTACGACATCTTCGTCGCCACCGGTGTGGCCATCGCCGCCACCG
>JABURT010000101.1 GCA_014762495.1 Gammaproteobacteria bacterium
TGGAATACGATTACAGCTATACCGACACCGGCGGTGCCTTCGCCCGTGAGCAGAACAGCTCGTCATTGGGATTGCAGTTCGACCTGCCGCTCTACTCGGGCGGCGCCACCTCGGCCCGCATCGCCGCCGCTCGTGCCCGCCTGCAACAGGTGGAGGCCGCCGAGGAGCAGGTCCGGCGACGGGTGACCCGCATCGTGCGCGAGGCCTATATTCGTCTGAAATCGGACATCGAACGGGTCAAGGCCCTGAGCCGCGCCCTGCTCTCGCAGAGCAATGCCCTGGAGGCGACCCGGCTGGGCCTGAAGGTGGGGACGCGCAGCAACATCGACCTGCTCAATGCGCGCCGCGAACTGGTGCGGGCCAAGAACGACTACGCCCGTGCCCGCTATGACTATCTCTTGAGCAGCCTGGAGCTTTATCGCGCCGCCGGGACCCTGGACGAGACCCGGCTGGCAACCGTTAACGGCTGGATGAATCCAGGAAGCTAAGCAACCGCTCCGACACGCTCTGTGGTGTGATGCTCTGCATACACTTGGGCTCGCCGTATCGGCAGGGTTTGCCGCCGTAGACCGAGCAGGGCCGGCAGGCCAGTTTGATGGGGGGCTGGATCTCGAGGCCGGCCTCCTGCCCCCAGGCGCGAAAGCCCAGGTCCGGGTGTGTACCGCCCCAGATGGAGAAGGTGGGCACCCCCAGCAGGGAGGCCAGGTGCATGTTGGAGGAGTCCATGGAGAGCATCAGCGTGAGACGACTCATCAGGCCGAGCTCCTGCTCCAGGCCGTAGCGACCGGCAACGCTGTGGACGCGGGAAAAGTCTGCGGCCACTGTCTCGAGTGCACTCGACTCCTTCTCCCCACCGCCAAATAACAGCACACTCACATCGCCACGCTGATCCAGGGCCTCAAGCACCTGCCGCATATTTTCCAGCGGCCACATCTTGGGCGCGTGCATGGCAAAGGGGGCGACCCCCACCAGGTGTTGGCCAGACCTGATTCCTAGCCCTTGAAGGATGGCCTCGGCCTGTTGCCGGCTCTCCGCGGTGGGATGGATGGATGGCCCCGATGCGGGATCGGTATTCAGGCCAAGGCGGTCGAAGGTCTCAAGATAGCGCTCGACCGTGTGCTTCAGGGGCTGATGGGACATACCGGCAATATAGGCCCTTTTCTCCCTCCGCCCCTTGTCGAGACGAACCACGGACACACCACCCAGTCGAACAAACAGGCCCAGCAACTTGCTTCGCAGGACATTGTGCAGGTCAACGTAGGCATCGAAGCCTTCGTCCGCCAACTCCCGATAGAGACGCCAGATCCCCTTGATTCCTTTGTGCCGCCCCTTGAGGTCGGCCGTGACCACTCGAACCCCCTCCATGTCGTTAAAGAAACCCGCAAACAGCTTGCGTGTCACCAGGGTAATCTCGATGCCTGGATTGGCGGCGATGATGGTACGCAGGGCGGGAGTGACCAGAGCGACATCACCCATGGCCGAGAATCGTGTGACGAGAAGTTTCATGAGAACTCAGTAGTCCTCGTAGGACTTTTCCTCGAACAGCGCGGAACCGGTCTTGGTATTGATATCGCGTTTGATCTCGGCGCGTTTGTCGTTGTTGATGTAGACCGAACGGGCCACATCAATAAATTCCTGGCCGAAGTCCTGGGCCTTTTCCAGCTCGCGGATCCGGTCCTCGATGTCCCACAGCTTGCCGTTGATATCGTAGAGGGCCTGGTAAAGGGGATCGTCACGGCCAAGGATGCCATCAACGATACCTTCCAGTTCGTCGTACTCCTTTTTGACGTTTTGCAGTTTGGCCGCATCCTTGATGCGTTCCAGCTTGATCTGCAAAATCGTCAGCTTGTCCACGATTTCGCCATTGGACACTTCTATCTTCATATTGACCTCAGTCTATATAGAGGGAGTAAAGTTCTTGGTTTTTCAAGAATATACATGTGTGACTGTGTGGTATAGTATCCCAATATCACTGAACTTTAAATTCCCCGAAGCCAGAGATGATGACTGCTGCACTTTGTCGCGAACAAGACTCTCAACTGATCCTGATCGATCTGCAAGCGCGCCTGTTCGAGGCCATGGCCCCCTCACTGTCCTCGCCCGCTCTGAAAAACTGGTCCGTCTTGCTGCAAGCCTCACGCGAGCTCGATATTCCCCTCCATGTTACCCGTCAGTACCCCAAAGGACTGGGCGAACTCGTGGACGAGGTAGCACTGCTACTTGGAAACGAACAGGAAATGCAGGACAAGACCTGTTTCTCATGTTGTCGCAGCGATGGCTTCCTTAAAGGGCTCGGCTCTCACCGAAAACAGCTCATTCTGGCTGGCATGGAAAGCCATGTCTGTGTGCTACAGACCGCGCATGAATTGCTCGCAGAGGGCTATGAAGTGTTCGTGGTCGAGGACGCAGTCTGTTCGAGAGCCGAGCGCAATCATCGTAACGCTATGGAACGGTTACGCCAGGCCGGTGTAATCATCACCAATACTGAATCGGTGATCTTTGAGTGGTTGGGCGATGCCGGTCACGCCATGTTCAAAAGTGTATCCAAGCTGATCAAATGACTCACCTCAACGCATTGCAGCCCACTCCTAGCGCCAGTTTCGATGACCCCCTCGCTATCCTGTCGGGCTGCCATGATCGCATCCTGCTTTTTTGTACACAGCTGGAACGACTTGGTGATTATCTGATGAACAATCGCTGTGACCAGGATGCCATCGAGAGCGCCAGGAAGATTCACCGTTACTTTTCAACTGCCGGCAGGTATCACCATCAGGATGAAGAAGTGGATTTATTTCCCGTCCTCATCGCAAACGACCCATCTCTAGTCGATCTGACTGATGCATTGCAAGCAACACACCGTGAACTAGACAACATCTGGCACCGGCTCGATACGGTATTATTAAGTCTGGATAACGCGGATTATTCACGATTGCAGCACGACATTACACAGTTCATTGGACTGAACCGCGATCACGTCACACTCGAGAACAATGAACTATTGCCACGGGCGAAATCTCTATTAAAGCATGACGAATTGGAACGCCTGGGTGAGTCGATGGCCCAAAGACGCGGTGTCGACTATCACACAAATACGCGATCATGAGTGCGAACGGAATGAAGAATTTACTATGCGTCAATATATGAAATTCCTCGCACCTGTTCACTGGCCAATGTGGTTTGGACTGACCTTGTTACGCCTTAGTGCATTACTACCCTATCGCAGTATGCTGTGGCTCAGTCATAGACTTGGTGGATTCGTGTCTCGTGTCCTGCCAAAACGGCGTCGCATTGCAGAAACCAATGTCCGCCTGTGTATGCCACAGTTGAGCGAAAAGGAAGTTGAACAGCTTGCGCGCGCCTCCATTGATTCCGCCGCCATGAGCTTTTTTGAAACCGCCCTGGCCTGGTGGGGAAGTGACAAACGTTTGAGAAAGATGGTGATATTCGAAGGCACTGAGAATATTGATGAGGCACGAAAGGGTGGAAAAGGTGTGATCATGTTGGGTGGGCATTACACCACCCTCGAAATCAGTGGACGCCTGCTCACCTTTTTCATGAAAGATTTTCACCCAGTCTATATGGCAGCCAAGAACGAACTCTATAACACCGTCATGATCCGTCGCCGTGAAAAGACGATCAGTACCTTGCTGGAAAACAGTGAGATGAGAAAGATTATTGCCACCTTGAAAAAAGGCGAGGCCATCTGGTATGCCCCAGATCAGGACTTTGGCAGAAAAGGTTCGGTGTTTGCGCCCTTCATGGATGTACAAACCTCTACCATAGTCGCCACCTCGAAGTTGGCAAAATTATCAGGTGCAGCTGTTGTACCTTTTTATTCTGAAAGATTGGGTAATGGCCAATACGTCGTTCGTTTCGGTAAAATGCTTGACGGATTTCCGTCCGGAGACGATGTCAATGATGCAACCATGATAAATCGGGCGATTGAAGAGCAGGTCAGACGAGCCCCTGAGCAATATTTATGGCTTCATAGACGATTCAAGACCCGCCCTGAGGGCGAACCTAACATCTACTCATAACAACATGAAAAAACTGCAATCAATATTAATTCAATATCGACTCGTGATATATCTATTGTATCCGCTGATATTTATTATCACATTCTTTATGGCCGCAAGGACAAAGGACTGGCGGTATTTTAGAGAAAGACTTGGTATATATCACAAAGTAAAACACCAATCCGTTGTCTGGATACATGCTGCTTCCGTAGGCGAAGTCAATTCAGTCATCCCACTGATTCGCGCCATGGTGGCTCGCGCCCCACAGCAAATATTCATACTAACAACCGCAACACCAACAGGTGGACTGGTTGCACGTAAACAGCTTCCAGAAAATGCTTATCAATTTTATCTACCTGTCGACACCCCTGGTGCAACCAGACGCTTCCTTAAAAAAATGAAACCCAAGTGCGCGATTATTATGGAAACCGAACTTTGGGCAAACCTATATTTCGCTTGTGACAATATGGATATTCCTATAACAATTATTAATGCGCGGTTGTCGAATAAAACATTGCAAACAAATGCCTGGATGTATCGACTGTATGCCGAAACCCTTTCGCATGTAAAAAAGATTCTGGCGCGCTCGAATTTTGATGCCGATGCCTTTATGACCATAGGAGCCAGCTCTTCCAAAATCAAAGTCATTGGCAATATCAAACTGGCATACAAAGACGTCGGCGATGCCAGCAGGCTTAAGGATCTTCCTGAATCCTATTTCCTGGCTGCATCAACTCATGAAAATGAAGAAGAAAAAATTTCTGCGGAGTGGGTCAAACATAATAGTAAACAACTTCTGGTAATTGCCCCTAGACATCCCAAGCGAATTGCTGAAATAGAAAAGAAGATCTCAAACATCACGGACAGGTATGCCGTACGAAGCCGAGGCGAATCGATCAATGAAAACACCCAGATATATATAGCAGACACCCTGGGCGAGATGCAGGATCTCATTTATGGGGCAGATGCTGTATTTATGGGAGGCTCACTGGTACCAATAGGTGGGCATAACGTTATTGAAGTAGTGCGATACGGGAAGCCAGTGTTTTTCGGTCCACACATGGACAACTTCATTGAAGAAAGAGATTTACTCTTGAACAGAGAAATCGGTAAACAGGTCAAGGATGCCGAAGAACTAGTTAATAAGGTCCTTCAGCTGACATGTCACACACAGCAGATGGATACAATCAGGAAAAACTCGATCCAGCTTGTACAGGAACATTCAGACATACTCGACAGGTATATCGAGGCCATCAACGAACCTCTTGAGCGATATATTCCAAACCGAATTATTAACTAATATCAAGCGCAGTTCTAAGACAATTCTTCATCTGTAGGACGAATCCTTAATCCTTTCCAGCGTCATCCGAAAGACTTTCAATACCATAGTTCGTACGAGTAATTCCGCTCTTCCTGGTATGTTTACGTATGTTCCTGTTTTTGTTTATTGACTCTTTACTGGCGTAACCTCGCCCATGATCGAGATGGACACAGGAACAACGATAGCGCACCTGTTTGCCCTTTATACCCATGTTTTCCAGTCGCTCACCGAATTCTCGGTCCTGGCCGCCATACTGCATGCGTTCATCAAAGCCATTGGTTTCAATGATGTATTCGCGCCAGGTCGAGGAACTGTGACCGTTCCAGCTGGCGCGAGAGGTTGTGAGTGCATCAAGGACGGCACCAAGCTTCAGATTTGATATGAGCTTGGAGATCTTGGGAGTGAACTTAACCCCGTGTTTCAACAGCCAGCCGGGGCGGGTTGCATTGCCTGAGAGAATATCTTCCTTTGTAATGTTTTTTGAGGTTTCCATCGGCAATTTAAAATAGCCACCTGAAAGGAAACGCTTCTTCTCGGCCAACTTGACGTGATTCTCAACAAACTCGGGATGCGGGATACAATCGCCGTCGGTGAAGATCAGGTACTCGCCACGACTCTTCATGATCGCCTTGTTGAGGATCTGGCACTTACGGAAACCATCGTCTTCCTGCCATAGATGTACGATGGGTATATTGATTTCACCGCACAATCGCTCAATGACCTCTCGGGTTTCATCACCAGAACCGTCATCGGCAACAATGATTTCAAAATCCCGATAGGTTTGACACGAAAAGCCCCATAATACTTTTTCCAGCCACTTGGGATGGTTGTAAGTCGTGAAAATGACCGATGCAAACATAACTTACCCAACTATGCCTTGGTAAATGGATTCGAGCGTTTTACATTGTTCTCGAATGTTGAAATTCCGCAACACCCTTTGTCGACCCTTGTTACCGTATTCTTCACGATGGCTTTGACTGCTCAGGAAAAAATCCAGGGATTCAGCGAGTCCATCGGCATCCCGTTCCGTCGCCAACAGCCCTGTCTCACCATGTGCGATGGCCTCGACCACGCCGCCGCTGCCAAAACTAACGGCCGGTGTCTTCATGGATTGTGCTTCAAGGAACACCATTCCAAGACCCTCGGCATCGCCGTTTTGCGCGGTGATACTTGGTGTACAAAATACCCAGGCGGATGACATCAGGCCTTTAATCTGTTTCGGCGTCTGCTTGCCGAGGAAATTCACTGCAACGGGAAGCTTGTTCGCCTTGTTGCGTAGTTCTTTTTCCAACGGTCCCGTGCCAACGATATTGACCGCCAGTCCGGGATATCGTTCACCGATCTTTTCGACGGCATCCATCAGATAGATACAGCCCTTCTTCTCGACCAGTCGCCCGATAAACAGAATACTGGGCTCAGTAGACTCCGCCTTCTCGACGGTAAACTTCTCGACATCGATACCGATATAGTGCTGCACGATTTTCTCTTCGGGACAGCCCTTTTCGAGCAATTTCTGTTTAATATAGTTGGAGACCGCGATGATTTTACCGGCTTGCTGGAACATCTTGTCCCGCCGTTTCCGATAATAACTCGACTCACCCGAGTGGGTAATATCGAAGCCATGCACCGTGGCCAGGAAGGGAATATCCAGTTGTCGGCTCAAGTCCATGGCATCGATGGCATCGATGGCAAAGTGCGCATGGATCAGGGCCGGACTGGTCTCCTGCATGGCATCGAGCCACGCCCGGCTCGCGGTCAATCCCAGACGATGCTTCAACTTAGCCCAATTAAACGAACCCGCATAGTCCTCAAGGATGATGGATGGGTAATCCACTATATATGACTGCCCCGACGGGTCATGGGTAAAGCCGGCAAAACAGGGCGTAAAATGCGAGAGGTAGCGACCCTGATCGGCGATAAATGTCTCCGAGTAGGGCAACATACGCTTACGAAAGATGAGTACGGATTTTGGCAGCTTATCCATTGGTTGGCTCTGCTAGCCGTGTTTCATAATAGCGCCGCACAGGACCGTGCAGGGCCAGACCATAACACAGGGCAATGGCATAGGTTGTATTGCTGTAATCGAGATAGGTCTCCGCCAGACCGGCTACGTGATGCATGACGACCAGGCTAATGAACACGACGCGTTCCTTCTGGTTACCGTGCTTCCAGACGAATACCAGGCTATGGATCACGAAACCCAGCCATAGCAAGAGAGCGGGCCAGCCATGATGGACGAGTAACAACAGAAAGTCGTTGTGCGTATGACCAATCCCTGCCAGATAATGTCTAGGGTCCCAACCCAGTGATTTCCATGCCTCCTGGTAATGCTGCAGAAAATACTCTCCCCCACCAATCCCGGTATGAGGAAATTCTTTGAAAATCTCGAAGCTCGCGATGAAGATCATGTCGCGGCCATTACCCGTCATCAAGCCTCGATAAAAATCGGGTCTCAGTGCCGCCACAATCACCACAGCCACAGCGGCGAGTATAACAACAACAATAATTCGCTTAGTGATGTCTCGATAGTCGGTACTTGGCTTTGCGAATAGTGCCTGTATCCCAGCCCCGGCGATGAAAGCCGCTAGAACCGCACGGATTTGCGGTAGAAGTATTCCGGTAAACAAGGCACTTATTAGCAGCCAGGCCCTGGCGCTTTTCCACTTTAAGTAAGGCAGGATGGCCAGGGTGATAATGCTGTGGTTGAACTGCGCCACCCAGGGTCGACCATTGAAACCCGAGGTCCTGTGAAATAGCGCCCCGCCGTCCCAGTTGATGCGAAACGGCGGTGCATGGTAATTGATTCCCAGCAAGGCCTGCAGCCACATAAGAATTGCCGAAGAGACGGCACCCACGGTGATGTACTTGAGTAGTCGTTGGTAATCGATGCTAGCCAGTACCAGGGGAAGCAACATGATCAGGAAGTGATAGGCATTGCCACCGTCTTCCCTTCCCGCGCCGTGATGGGGGCCCAGATAGTCACTAACAATCTCCCACATGGCAAAGGCCACCAGCCACCAGAGAGGCGCAATCCAGCGAATTCTTGGACGCAGGATAAGCAGGGCGATGAGAAACAAAACCGCGATGATGTTCATCAGTGCCTGGCCAAAAAACAGGGACATGAACATCAGGCCCAGCAAGACACTAAAGGTCTTTTCTTTCGTTTCTTCCGTGGACGTCCACAATTTAGACATATTCAATCTATTCAAAACACTCATAGCCGACGTGATTGATCGCTTCCTGCCTTATTCAATCGGCAAACCCTCGGTGGCAGCAATTGGACGCACTATCCTTGGTTAACAACTCAGGACTTCAGGATGTATTCAGCACCGCAATACGGGCACTTTGCACGACCCGTCTCTTCGATGGGCAGATACACCCTGGGATGCGAGTTCCACAGAGTCATACCGTCCATGGGGCAATGCAAGGGCAAGTCTTTACTCGATACTTCATACTGCTTGGAAGCATTGGCCTGTTTTAATTGTTCTGCCATTTCTGTGTCCCCCTGTTTTCCTTATACGTAATCAAGCCATTCGGGATGTTCTGTCCGACGACCGTGGACCTGGTCGAAGTACATGCTTTGAAGCTGTTCCGTAATTGGGCCGCGACTGCCACTGCCGATGGCGCGGTTATCCAGTTCGCGTATGGGCGTGACCTCGGCGGCGGTGCCGGTGAAAAAGGCCTCGTCGGCGACATAGACCTCGTCACGAGTGATCCGCTTTTCGCGCACCGGGATTCCAAGTTCGCCGGCCATGCTGATGATGGTCGCGCGTGTGATGCCATCAAGGGCTGAGGTCAGCTCCGGTGTGTAGATCACACCGTCCCGCACAAGGAAGAAATTCTCACCGCTGCCCTCGGCAACATAGCCCTCGACATCCAGCAACAGGGCCTCGTCATAGCCATCGTGCAAGGCTTCCTGCAGGGCAAGCATGGAGTTCATGTAATTGCCGTTGGCCTTGGCCTTGCACATGGTGATGTTGACGTGATGGCGCGTATAGGACGAGGTCTTGATGCGAATGCCCTTTTGCATGCCGTCATCGCCGAGGTAGGACCCCCAGCTCCAGGCCGCGACCATGACGTGGACCTGCAGGTTGTCGGCGCGCAGGCCCATGCCTTCGGAGCCATAGAAACACATGGGGCGGATGTACCCCGACTCCAGACTGTTCTCGCGCACGGCCGCGCGCTGGGCGTCGTTCAGGGTGTCCTTGTCGAAGGGGATGGCCATGTTCATGATCTTGGCCGAGCGAAAGAGGCGATCGGTATGTTCCTGCAGGCGAAAGATGGCCGGTCCCTGATCGGTCTTGTAGGCACGAACCCCTTCGAACACGCCCATACCATAGTGTAGGTCAGCACATGGGTCTTGGCCTCGCGCCAGGGCACCATCTCACCGTCCAGCCAAATCACGCCATCGCGATCCGCCATTGACATACCAACGTTCTCCTAATCTCTTATAAGGATCAACTACATGGAGAGGTTTTCGAGCACCTCGAAACCGGATTTCCAAGTCACTGAAATAGCGGTCTATTTGACCATAAACGCGCCTGAAAAGACAGTTCAACGCAGTCAGGGCACGGCGGCTACAACGCCAGCAGCCTGTCCCAGACCGCGCTGACGGCATCGCGGTTCTGCTCGAACTCGCCCTCCTCGATTAAGGCCTTTTGCTCCTGCAGTTTGAGCCGATGGACCCGTTGGCGATAGGCCTTATACGCCGTCTGCAGGGCATCAACCTCTTCCTGGCTCAGTTTGCCGGTGGCAGCAAAGCCGTCGAGGATGCGCATATTGTCGGTATATGTCGTGAGCTCTGAGTGCTCGTGCGACCAGGCCAGAACACCGTACTGCACGATGAATTCAATATCGGCAATGCCGCCGTGGTCCTGCTTGAGATCAAACATACCCGCCTGCTTACTGCCGAGGTTGACCCGCATCTTCTCGCGCATCTCGCTGACATCCTTGCGCAGGGCATCGAGATCGCGTTTTTGTGAAAGAATCTGCCGTCGTATGGCGTCAAAGGATGTCTGTATCTTGCCATCCCCGGCCACTACCCGGGCACGCACCAGGGCCTGGTGTTCCCAGGTCCAGGCCTTATCCCGCTGATAGAGATCAAAGGCCTGCATACTGCTCACCATGAGCCCCGAGGCTCCGCTCGGACGCAGCCGGGTATCCACCTCGTAGAGCTGCCCCGAGGGCGTGGACGTCGACAGCATATGGATAATGCGCTGCGCCAGGCGGGCAAAAAAGACCGCACAGGGGATCGATTTCTCGCCGGTGGTGGGCAGGTCTTCGCTCTCGCTGTCGTGCAAGAACACGAGATCGAGATCCGAGCCATAGCCCAGTTCAATACCACCCAGCTTGCCGTAGGCGACGATGGCAAAACCCAGTTCGCAGGTCTCGCCCTCGCGGGTGCAGACCGGGTGACCGTGGCGCCCGACCATGTACCACCAGGCGCGCGTGAGGACTTCCTCGAGTACTACCTCGGCGATGTCGGTGAGATGGTCGCTCACCACCATGAGGGGAATGGCCTCCATTACGTCCGCGGCCGCCACGCGCAACATGTTGGCGTGGTGAAAATGACGCAGGGCCTCCATCTGCTCCTCCAGGTCATCGGCCTCGATGCGGGCCAGGCGACGCCTCAGATCCTCCTCTAGCTCCGATCGCGATGGCGGCGCATACAGGCTTCGCGGGTCGAGCAGTTCATCTAGCAGCAGCGGAAAACGGGTGAGTTGCTTACTGATCCAGGGACTGGCCGAGCACAGCTTGACCAGTTGCGACAAGGCCATGGGATTCTCGATGAGCAGGGCCAGGTAGGCGCTGCGACTGGCAACGGTCTCGAGCAGATTGAGTACCCGACCCAGGGTAGTCATCGACTCATCGCCCATACCAATAGCACTGATCAGCAGGGGCATGAGTTTGTCCATGCGCTCGCGGCCGTTCTTGGACAGGTTGCGATAGCTGCGGCTGGCGCGTAGCCGTTTGATCTGATCCAGTGCCTCCTGCGCCCGTCGATAACCCAGGGTCTGCAGCGCCTCGACGGCGTGTTCGTCATCCAGGTCGTCATGCCACAGGGCGATGGAACCGTGCCCGTCCGCCGCCTCACTCTGCCCGGTCTGCGGCGCCTCGAACACCTGCATGAAATGGTTATGGACCTTGTCCATCACCTGACGCAAGCGTTGTCGGAACGCCTCCCAGTCCTCAAAGCCCATGGTATAGGCCAGGCGCAGGCGCCCCTCCTCGTCGCGTGGCAACATCTGGGTCTGTTCATCACGCCACTGTTGCAGACGATGCTCCACATCGCGCAGGAAGATATAGCTGTGGATCAACTCCTCCACCACGAACGCGGGCAGGATATCGCGTTCCTGCAACACGCCCAGCACACGCAGGATACGCCGTTCCTGTAGCGCCCGGTCCTGACCGCCCCGAATCAGCTGAAAGGCCTGGCCGATGAACTCCACTTCGCGTATCCCGCCCGGCCCCAGCTTAACGTTGTCTTCCATGCCCTTGCGCGTCACCTCGCGCGCAATCATCTCCTTCATGTCGCGCAGGTTTTCATAACTGCCAAAATCTAGGTAGCGGCGAAAGACAAAGGGCCGCAGCATCTCCATCAACTCCTGCCCGGCGGTCTGGTCACCGGCGATGACACGTGCCTTGATCATGGCATAGCGCTCCCACTCGCGGCCGTGGGTGGTGTAGTAGTTCTCCATGCCGTCAAAGCTCATCACCGGCGGCCCGCTGTCGCCGAAGGGACGCAGTCGCAGGTCTACGCGAAACACAAAGCCGTCCACGGTGGGGTTGTTGATGGCCTGGGTCAGACGTTGGCCAAGGCGGGTAAAGAACTGTTCATTACTCATGGTGCGCGGGCCGTCCCGGGTCTCACCGTGTTCGGGAAAGCAGTAGATGAGATCGATATCGGATGAGTAGTTCAGTTCATTGGCACCGAGCTTGCCCATGCCCACCACCACCAACTGCTGCGGCTCGCCGTCCGCGTTGCAGGGTGTGCCGATATCCCGGCACTGCCATTGATGGAGTTTGTTTAGTGCCAGATCCACGCAACTGTCGGCCAGACTGGAAAGGTCCTGCATGGTCTCATTGAGGTGACTCCAGCCGACGATATCACGCCAGGCGATGCGCACCATCTCGCGCCGTCGGTAGCGGCGCAGCTCAGCATGCAGGCTGGTTTCATCTTCCACCGCCTCCAGCCTTGCAGCCAAGGCCTTGCGGATCTCCCCCCCCTGGTAGGCGCGGTGCAGATCCCCGCTGGACACCAGCTCCTGAACCAGTTCGCCCTGGCGCAGACAGCTCTGGGCAATAAAATCGCTGCTGGCAAAGATCAGGGGCAGGGAGGCTTGAATCTCTGCATCCTGTGCGATGGACTCGACCAGGGATTCGGGAAGTTGTTCGAGCAGGTGATCGACCCGTGGCTGTAATGAGGCAGGGAGTGTCTGGGGCATAGGACAACTTATTGGTATTCGATTGCCTTGAAGGGTAACCCCGGCCAAGGGTCCAGGCAATAGACGACCCTGGCAACATCGGGACATAAAAAAAGCCCCGCCGAGGCGGGGCTTTTTTGTCGATGGGCCTTGAGCCAGCCGGGGCTTACATCATGCCCATGCCGCCCATGTCGCCCATACCGCCGGCAGGCGCAGGCGCCTCATCCTTCGGTATCTCGGCGACCATGGCCTCGGTGGTGATCATCAGACCGGCCACGGAGGAGGCATTTTGCAGTGCAGTACGGGTGACCTTGGCGGGATCCAGGATACCCATCTCGATCATGTCGCCGTACTCGCCGGTGGCGGCGTTGTAACCGTAGTTACCCTTGCCTTCTTCGACCTTGTTGATGACCACGGAGGGCTCATCACCGGCATTGGAGACGATCTGGCGCAGCGGCTCTTCCATGGCACGACAGGCGATGGAGATACCAACGTCCTGCTCGTGGTTGTCGCCACTGAGCTTGCGCACGGCACCGAGCACGCGAATCAGTGCGACGCCACCGCCGGGCACCACGCCCTCTTCCACCGCGGCACGGGTGGCGTGCAGGGCGTCGTCGACGCGGTCCTTCTTCTCTTTCATTTCCATTTCGGTGGCGGCACCTACCTTGATCACGGCCACACCGCCGGCCAACTTGGCCACGCGTTCCTGCAGCTTCTCCTTGTCATAATCGGAGGTGGCAGTCTCGATCTGGGCGCGGATCTGGTTGACGCGACCCTCGATGTCTTCCTTGGCGCCGGCGCCGTCAATAACGGTGGTGTTTTCCTTGTCGATGATGACCTTCTTGGCCACACCGAGATCGTCCAGGGTAGCCTTTTCCAGGCTCATGCCGACCTCTTCGGAGATCACAACGCCGCCGGTCAGGACCGCAATGTCCTGCAGCATGGCCTTGCGACGCTCACCGAAGCCGGGGGCCTTGACCGCGGCAACCTTGACGATGCCACGCATGGAGTTGACCACCAGAGTCGCCAGGGCCTCGCCCTCGACGTCTTCGGCGATGATCATCAGCGGCTTACCGGCCTTGGCCACGCCCTCAAGAATGGGCAGCAGGTCGCGGATGTTGGAGATCTTCTTGTCGTGGATCAGGATGTAGGGGTCTTCCAGCTCCGCCTGCATCTTCTGCTGGTTGTTGATGAAGTAGGGCGAGAGATAGCCGCGATCGAACTGCATGCCTTCGACCACTTCCAGTTCGTTCTGCAGACCGGTGCCTTCCTCGACGGTGATAACACCCTCGGTGGTCACGCGTTCCATGGCCTCGGCGATGATGTCACCGATGGAGGCGTCAGAGTTGGCGGAGATGGAGGCGACCTGGGCGATGGCCTTCTTGTCATCGCAGGGCTTGGCCAGCTTGGCCATCTCTTCGACGGCGGCGATCACGGCCTTGTCGATGCCGCGCTTCAGGTCCATGGGATTCATGCCCGCGGTCACGGACTTCATGCCTTCGCGGATAATGGCCTGGGCCAGAACGGTCGCGGTGGTGGTACCGTCACCGGCGACATCGTTGGTCTGGCTGGAAACTTCCTTGACCATCTGCGCACCCATGTTTTCGAACTTGTCTTCCAGTTCGATCTCACGGGCAACGGAGACACCATCCTTGGTGATAGTGGGGGCGCCGAAGCTCTTTTCCAGCACCACGTTGCGGCCCTTGGGACCGAGGGTAACGCGCACGGCATTGGCCAGGGTATTAACGCCCTTCATCATGCGATGGCGGGCGTCATCTGAAAAACGTACGTCTTTTGCTGACATCGTTGTTCCTCTTGAATTCGTTAACGGTTATCGAAAGTGCGTGAAACGGGGTTTACTCGAGTACACCCATGATGTCTTCTTCACGCATCACCAGCAGGTCCTCGCCGTCGATCTTGACCTCGGAGCCGGCGAATTTGCCGAACAGGACCTTGTCACCCACCTTCACTTCGAGCGTGGCCAGTTCACCACTGGTGAGCTGCTTGCCCTTGCCCACGGCGATCACTTCGCCCTCCATGGGCTTCTCGGTGGCGGAGCCGGGCAGGACGATGCCGCCGGCGGTAGTTGTTTCCTCTTCCATGCGGCGCACGACCACACGGTCATACAAAGGACGTATTTTCATATTTTGTTCTCCTAACGGAAAAAGCGATAAAACCACTTACCGAAACGGGTGGGTCGATGCCGGGGTGACATCGACCCACCCATTCCGTGTTAGCACTCTAAGCCAATGAGTGCTAATGATAGTCAGGACGCGACCTGAGTCAAGTCCGCGCTAACGTATACGCGGGTCGTCGTCGTCCCAGTACTCTCCCTCGAAGGTGTTGGAATCACCTCCACGGGGTCCACGGCCCTGCGGGCGAGACTGCACCACCACGGCATTTCGCAGCAGGTTCAGGATCAGGCGCCGACGCAGGGGCGGGACCAGCAGCAGGAAACCGACGGCATCGGTAAAGAATCCGGGGGTCAGGAGCAGCGCGCCGGCGATGAGCAGGCCGACGCCCTCGAGCATCTCCATGGCCGGCAGCTGGCCGCCCTGCATCCCCTGGCGCGCCCGCTGCAGGGTCGAAAAGCCCTGCTGCCGAATCAGCACACTGCCCACCACCGAGGTGAGGACCACCATGGCCACCGTCGGCAGGGCACCGATGATGCCGCCGATCTTGATCAGCAGATAGATCTCCAGCAAGGGTACGACGAGGAAGAGCAAAAACAGGCTAGATAGTCTCATGCACAGAAATATGGGGCCGAGATCGGCAATTACAAGGGGAGGATTCTCATTCGCCGCGCCGATGCGGTATGCTGTGCGGCACAATAATAAACGGGGGTGAATGTGAGTCATCACCAAGTCTGTCTATGCACCTGTCCCGACCAGGCGACCGCGCGCAAGCTGGCCGCGTCGCTGGTGGAAAAACGCCTCGCGGCCTGCGTCAACATCCTTCCTGCCATTGAGTCCGTATATATGTGGAAGGGGGCCATTGAGACCGATGCCGAGATGCTGCTCCTGATCAAGACCTCGCAGGACAAGATGGCGGACTTACAAGGTCATATCGTCGACGAGCACCCCTATGAACTGCCCGAGATAATTGCTGTCCCAATCGTGGATGGCCTGCCGGGTTACCTGCAATGGCTAGATGACGTGATGGAGTCGGAACAATGATAAGAAAATCCCTGTTGTTATTGCTGGCGCTGATGATCGCACCCATGGTGCACGCCGCCACCGAAGACGAACTGCTCGACCCCGAGGTCGCCTTCGACCTCAGCGTACAGGCCATCGATGCCGGCACCGTGCGCGCGACCTACACAATCGCCGACGGCTACTACATGTACCGCGACAAGTTCGTCTTCGAGACCACGACACCGGGCGCCAGTCTGGGCGAACCTCGTTATCCCAAGGGCAAGGTCAAAAACGACGAATTCTTCGGAAAGATCGAGGCCTACTACAATAGTGTCTCCATCGACATTCCCGTCTCGGGTGTCAGCGGCAAGCTGGACCTGACCATCAAATCGCAGGGCTGTAACGAACCGCTCGGCGTCTGTTACCCCCCCATGACCAGTAAGGTCAGCACACAACTGCCCAGCGGCGGTGGCGTGGCCAAACTCTCGGGCCTCGCCAGTAACCTTGGCCTCGGCCAGCAGGCCGATGACGAGCTGCTTCCCCCCGACCAGGCCTTTATGTTCGACATGACCGCCATCGACGGCAACAACCTGCTGGGCCGCTGGCTGGTGGCCGACGGTTACTACCTGTATAAGGACAAGATCAAATTCACCGTCACGTCCGGTGACGGTATCTCCATCTCTTCCGTGGACCTGCCCAAGGGCAAGGAGAAGGATGACGAATTCTTCGGTCGCATGGAGGTCTACTACGGTGAGGTGGATGCCACGGTGGCGTTGGCGCGCGACAATCTCGACCCAACCGACATTGTCGTCACCGCCTCCTACCAGGGCTGCTCCGAGACACTCGGGGTGTGTTATCCACCCATCAACAAGCAGATCAGCCTGCCCCTGCCCAGCGGCGAGGCCGGTGCCTCCTCGGGTCCTAAGCTGGCCTGGGCCGACGTCGACCTGAGCAACACCGACCAGGTACTGGAGTACCTGCTCAACAGCTCGGTGGGCATCGTGATCCTGGTCAGCGTGATTCTGGGCCTGCTCATCGCCTTTACCGCCTGTATGTACCCAATGATTCCCATCGTCTCCTCCATCATCGTCGGCCATGGCGAGCAGATGAGCCGGGGCAAGGGGTTCTTCCTCACCCTGGTCTATGTCGAGGCCATGGCCATCACCTTCGGCATCATCGGCGGCATCATGGGCGGTATCGGCGGCGGCGTCGGTATCCAGGCCTACTTCCAGAGCCCCTGGCTGCTGATCCCCTTCTCGGCCCTGTTCGTGTTGCTGGCCCTCGGGATGTTCGGCTTCTACGAGATCCAGGTACCCTCGGCCCTGCAGAGTCGCATCACCGCCATCAGCAACCAGCAAAAGGGCGGCAGTCTCATCGGCGTCGGCATCATGGGCGCCCTGTCCGCCTTGATTATCGGCCCCTGCGGCGGCCCCATGCTTATCGCCATGCTCGCCTACGCCGCCGCCGATACCGCCCATGATGCCGCCGATG
>JABURT010000126.1 GCA_014762495.1 Gammaproteobacteria bacterium
ATGTGTCTAAGAGACAGGGTGAGGGCATCACACAGGATCAGGCGACCCTCGGCGTCGGTATTGAGGATTTCAATGGTCTGCCCGGACATGCTGGTGACGATATCGCCGGGCTTGCTGGCCTCGCCGTCGGGCAGATTTTCCGTGGCCGGGACAATGCCGATGAGGTTCAGCGGCAATTGCAACTCGGTCACCGCAGCCATAGTGCCGATGACACTGGCCGCGCCGCACATGTCGAACTTCATTTCATCCATGGCCGCGCCAGGTTTGATGGAGATACCACCGGAATCGAAGGTGACACCCTTACCCACCAGCACTACCGGCGCGTCGTCTTTGTCCGCGCCCCGGTAATTCATGATGATCAATTTGGCAGGCTGGCGTGAGCCGCGAGCCACGGAGAGGAAGGAACCCATGCCCAGTTCCTCCATGTCGGACTCTTCCAGCACCTCGACCTCGAGTTGCTTGTTGATGCGGGTCAGCGAACGGGCCTGTTCCGCCAGGTAGGTGGGGGTGCAGATATTGCCGGGCATGTTGCCCAGGTTACGCGCCATCTGGCTCCCCTCGGCAATGGCGAGCCCGATGCGCACACTGGTTTCGCTCTCGGCCAGGTCGCGGCGGTTGGGGACGGTAAGAATCACCTTTCGCAGCGGACGTCGCTCGGTATCTTTTTTGCTTTTGAGCTGATCGAAGCGATACAGATTTTGGCGGGTCTGTTCCACGGCCTGGCGTACGCGCCAGAAGATATCGCGGCCCTTTACCGGCAGCTCGGTCAGGTAGTAGACGGCCTCCATGGAACCGGTCTCATTTAAGGTCCTGGAGGTCTGGGCGATGATCTTGCGATACTGCTCGTCGCCCAGTTCGCGCTCCTTGCCGCAACCGATGAGAAGGATGCGATCGCAAAGGGCGTTTTCGGGATTGTGAATGAGCAGGGTCTGACCCAGTTTGCCCTCCATGTCGCCACGCCGGATGAGGGCGGAAATGGCGCCATCGGTGACCTCGTCCAGCTTCTGTGCGGCGGGGCTGAGGCGGCGGGGTTCGAATACCCCGACCACGACACAGGCGCTGCGTTGTTTCTCGGGACTGCCACTCTTTACGCTAAATTCCATGGGTTTTAGCCTTTCTTATGCCTATAATGTTGTTCGATATCGGGACCCAGACTAGCGTCCGGGCATGGCCTTCGTCAGCCTTTTATGTAAAAACATTGTAATTTTGTTTCCGGGCCCGATAAATAGCAATTTATTTAATATTTAACGACTCGCCAGGGGCCTTCCAGCTTGATTATCGAGCGCTATATCAGCAAGGAAATACTGACCAACCTATTGGGTATCTCCTTGGTTTTACTGATAATAATCGTCGGCAATCGTTTCATTCTCATCATGGAAGAGACGGTAAGCGGTGCGATCAGCGCAAAGTATGTCTTTTCCCTGCTTTACCTGAATATCATTACCCAGCTCGGTTTCATACTTCCCTTTGCCTTTTATCTTGCCACCCTGTTGGGCCTGGGACGCCTCTACAAGGACAGCGAGATGAGCGCCATGGCGGCCTGCGGCGTCGGTCAGGCACGCGTGATTCGGGCGACGCTTGCCATCGCGACCCTGGTCGGCGGTCTAATTATGATGATCTCCCTGTTTGTCACCCCCTGGGCCTTTGAACAGATCTTCACCCTGCAGGAAATCTCAAAAAAACAGACCGATGTCGAGGCCTTCAAGTCGGGTGAGTTTCGCGCCGGAGAGGATGGTCATAGCGTGATCTATATCGAGGATGTGGACGCCTCTGATTCGCAACTGAATACTGTGTTTGCTCGCGGTCGAAGCGGTAACAAGAACTATGTCATTTATGCCAAGCACGGCTATCAACAGCGCGATACGGCGAGTGATCAACGTTTCCTGATCCTGGAGAACGGACGTCGCTACGAGGGTATCGCGGGCCAGGCCGATTACACGGTGATCGAATTCAAGCGCTACCGCCTACGTATCGAAGAGGATCTCATCATCGGTGAACAGGACAACCTGATGACCCGATCAACCGAATCGCTGCTGGGCAATCCCGATCGCTTCGAGAGTGCCGAACTGCACTGGCGCATCAGCCTGCCCATTGCCACCGTAATCCTGGGCCTTATCGCCGTTCCACTGAGCCGGACCAATCCGCGACAGGGACGTTACTCCAAGCTGTTTGTCGCTATCCTCATTTTTGCCGCCTACGTCAATTTCATGGCGATGGGTAAGGTGTGGATGGAGGATGGCATGTTACCGGTGACACTGGGACTATGGTGGGCACATCTACTGGCCCTGCTCTTTGGAGTGGGGCTGGTGATGAAGCAGACGGGTCTACGGTGGCGCTGGCAGCGCAAGGCCTTCGAGGAGGCGGGGACATGAGTCTGCTGGATCGCTATATCGCGCGTTCGGTCCTGTTCGGGACCTTTATCACGACCTTCGTGCTGATGACGATCTTCGTCATTCTGTTTTTCTTTGCCGAACTCAAGTTCGTAGAGGGTAAATATACCGTGGCCAAGGCCGCGGAGTTCAGTCTGTTGACAAACACCCGTATGTTGCGCGACCTGTTTCCGATGCTGGCCCTCATCGGTAGCCTGTTGGGGCTGGGGCTACTGGCCAATAGTAATGAACTGACGGTCATGCGCGCGGCCGGTGTCTCCATCGGCCGTATCACCTGGTCGGTGATGCGCGTCGGGATCATGATGATGGTGGTGATTACGCTGTTTTCCGAAATTGTGGTACCTGCCAGCGAGCAATATGCCAAGACCATGCGCGCCACGGCTCTCAATCAAAAGGTTTTCATCGGCGGCAATGCGGGCATGTGGATGCGCGACACCAATACCTACATCAACGCACGCACGGTGAAAAACAACCAGCGCCTGGAAAATATCAGCGTTTATAAACTCGATGAAATGGGGCGCATGGAAAGTGCGCTGCAGGCAAGGCGTGCGCTTTACAAGGATGAGCAGTGGACACTCTACGAGGTCAAGGAGACCCTGTTTACCGCACGGGGCACGCAGGTGAAGCGATACAAAAAAATGCCATGGCGCACGTCGCTACAGCCGAAAATCGTGGATGTGGTGAGTATTGCGCCCATCGACTTGTCGGTGACGGAGCTGATACAGGTGATCAGCCATCTCTCCAGTAATGAACAGAACACGCAGCGTCACGAGGTCGCGTTCTGGGCCAAGCTGTTTTCACCCCTGGCGACCGGTCTGATGGTATTCCTCGCCATACCCTTCGTATTCGGTTCCTTGCGCACCGTGCCCATCAGCCAACGCCTGTTGAACGGTATCCTGTTGGGCCTGGGGTTTTATCTCTTCAATGAAGGGGCGATTCGCTTTGGCGTGGTGTATAACATCCCGCCCGTGGTAAGCGCGGCGGCGCCGGTTGTCCTGATCGCACTCTATGCCTGGTGGATGTTCCGGCGTGTGCGTTGAGCCGGTCTAGGCGGTCTTCTGTATCTTTGGCAGGACGACGACCTTCGTACGGCTCAATTGATCCCGCCATAAACCCGGCCAGTTATCGGCCGCAATCCAGACGGCACCCAATAGCATAAGACCCCAGTCCGGCATCAGCAGGATACCGAGGTCGCGCTCGCTGTAGTTCATCATCAGGCCGACGATAAACAGCAGCCAGGCCGGCAGGCCAATCAGAAAGCGTACCAGGGCCTGATCCCAGCTCACTTCACTTCCATTGTTCGCAATCAGTTTGATGCGCCAGGCACGCATGCCCAGTGTCTGGCCACCGTGGGTCCAGAACCAGCCAAAGAACAAAAACACAACAGTAATTAAGTAAATACTCATGAGTATATTGCCGGCATCACCCTTGTTGACGTTATGAAAGGGCAGGGTCAGCGCCGTGGCGATTAAGACCAGGGCAAGGATTAGAAGGCCATCATAGAGAAAGGTGGCCAGGCGCCGGAGCAGGCCGGCCTGCGTATTATCAATGTTACTCATGAGTTCACTGAAAATTTTTATTACTAAAGTCTTGAAAAGTCAGGTATCCATAATTCTTGTGCAGAATGATGTGCCCTGATCTGGATAGCGCAGTATATCACATCATTGTGGTCTGCCTTGTGTTGGCTGTTGAACCAACTAGATTTAACTAGATGGACAGACATCCATACATACTATGTATAAACAATAAAAAATAAGGAGAGGTGGATATGAGTTTAGTATCCGAGCTGGCCTCCACCCCCGGTGTCCTCGCCGCAGGAGAGTACTCATTTCGTGGTGATCGCTTCAGCTATGAAGGGATGATGGATAACGAGCAGGCCAGGCTTGCCTCGATTATGTGTCGCGCCACAACGATGGCAACTCACATGCAGACCGATATGATGGATCAGTTTGCCGAATCTTGTGGTTGTGCACCATCCAGAGGGTGGATCGTGAAAGGGCGTGACTACTCCGTATGTGTCATCGCCAATTTCTTCTGTTTTGTCGATAACCATAATGCATCGATAAATGATGTCGTCAAAAAGATGCGTACCAGCATTGGTGACACAGAACAGGCACTGGTCTGACTCAGGCCCCTGACAATATAAGTATAAAGACCCGAGGAGGTTGGATATGGCAAACCTGGATAGCTTGATGTCATTGACAGGTGCTGTTGCAGCATTCAGTTACAGTGACGCTGGAGAGTTGAAGGAACATCGTTTGGGTGATGGCCCGTTGAATGAAGACGTACTGGATCTATTGGCCCATGTGTGTGTCGCCAATACGGCGATTGCCACCATGCAGGCGCGTGGCTGGCAGAAGCTGACCGACATGGACGGTTTCTATCCCATCGAGGGCTTTACCCTGGTGGGGTTCGACTGGTCGGCCGTGACGGCTAACGGTATGGGTGTGGTGCTGGCGAATGACAGTGCCGATTACGAGGCCGCCTACAAGGCACTGAATGATTAAGCCGGGGAGGCGCCATGTTAAAAAAATTACTGGTCCTTGACGGCGTAATGGCCGTGGCCAAATTTCGCGACGACGGCAGCTTCGTCGAGGGCTATGGCATGATGCCAGACGAGCAACTGGTCGGTCTTGCCAAGTTCGCCCACGATTACAAGCGCATGGTACAGGGCAATGCCGACCAGCTCTCCATGTTCGCCCAGGTACGCGGCTGGACTCCGCCGGGTGGCTGGATCGTACGGGGCCCCGGTATGTCGGTGCTCAGCGTTTCCAATGTGGTCGCGGTGGTGAACAATCAGGAAACCTCCATCAACGAGGTGATGCAGGAACTTCGCGACGCGGCCAACTACTGAGGGCGGTCCAGCTCAAGGGCGAATGGCTCGAATACCAACAGGCAGTCGCGTGCGAATGGCGGTACTGCCTGCAGCCTTCGCCCGAGTCCGCTCTTTTGTTTATGTGCCGGGTTGCATGGGGTAAAATGCTCCGCTTTCCTGCCCAGTCCGGAGTCGAGACAGCCCCATGCTTCAAATGCGCGGTACCCCCTCCCTTTCCAGCTTTCGTCGTGACAAACTCCTGGCCGCCCTGCGTGAGGCGGTGGACTCGGTCGATTCCGTTTATGCCGAATACATGCACTTCGTCGACCTGGAACAGTCCATGGACGATGAAGAGAAGCGGGTACTGGAGCAAATCCTCCAGTACGGCCCCAGCGTTGAGGGCGAGGCAGACCGCTCCGGGCTGATGATGCTGGTGTTGCCGCGTGTCGGTACCATCTCGCCCTGGGCCAGCAAGGCCACCGACATTGCCCATAACTGTGGCCTGTCGAAGATCACGCGCATCGAGCGTGGTGAGGCCTATTACATTCAGAGCCGCGCGCCCCTGAGCGAGTCCGAACAGGCCCAGGTGGCGGCGCACATCCACGACCGTATGACCGAATCGGTGGTCTACGCGGTGGAAGAGGCCGAGGCCCTCTTCGCCCATACCGATCCGGCGCCCTTGCGCACGGTGGATATCCTCGGTGGCGGCCGTGAGCAACTGGCGCAGGCCAACCGCGACTGGGGCCTGGCCCTGGCCGAGGATGAGATCGATTACCTGGTGGAGAACTTCCAGGCGCTCAATCGCAATCCCACCGACGTGGAGTTGATGATGTTCGCCCAGGCCAACTCCGAGCACTGCCGCCACAAGATCTTCAACGCCGACTGGGTCATCGATCAAAACCAGCAGGACCGATCCCTGTTCAAGATGATCCGCAACACCCACGAGTCTCACCCGGGCAAGGTGCTGTCGGCCTACTCCGACAACTCCGCCGTGATCCAGGGTTTCAAGACCGGCCGCTTCTTCCCCCAGCCGGGCCAGTACGAGTACGGCTACTCGGAAGAGGATGTGAACATCCTCATGAAGGTGGAGACCCATAACCACCCCACCGCCATTTCGCCCTTCCCCGGCGCCGCCACCGGCTCCGGCGGCGAGATCCGCGACGAGGGTGCCACCGGCCGAGGCTCCAAGCCCAAGGCGGGCCTGGCCGGCTTCTCCGTCTCCAACCTTCGCATCCCCGGCTTCGAACAGCCCTGGGAGAGCGATCACGGTAAGCCCGGGCGCATCGTCTCGGCGCTGCAGATCATGGTGGACGGTCCGCTGGGCGCCGCCGCCTTTAACAACGAATTCGGCCGTCCCAACATCGCCGGCTACTTCCGCACCTACGAGGAGACCGTGCCCGGGCCCGAGGGCGAGGAGGTGCGTGGCTACCACAAGCCCATCATGCTCGCCGGCGGTGTCGGCAATATCCGCGGCGAACACGTGGAGAAGGGCGACATCCCCGTCGGCGCGCAGCTGGTGGTGCTGGGCGGCCCGGCCATGCTCATCGGCCTGGGCGGCGGTGCCGCCTCTTCCATGGCCACCGGCCAGTCGCACGAGGACCTGGACTTCGCCTCGGTGCAGCGCGGCAACCCGGAGATGGAGCGCCGCTGCCAGGAGGTCATCGACCAGTGCTGGCAGTTGGGCGCGGACAATCCTATTGTGTCCATCCACGACGTCGGTGCCGGCGGCCTCTCCAATGCCTTCCCCGAGCTGGTAGACGACAGTGGACGCGGCGCCCGTTTTGAGTTGCGCAATGTCCCAAATGACGAGCCGGGCATGTCGCCCATGGAGATATGGAGCAACGAATCCCAGGAGCGCTACGTCATGGCCATCGCGCCCGAGGACATGGAGCGCTTCGCCGCCATCTGTGAGCGCGAACGTTGTCCCTACGCGGTGGTGGGCGAGGCTACCGAGGCGCGCCACCTGATCCTGGGCGATGGCCACTTCGACAACACCCCCGTGGACATGCCCCTGGAGGTGCTGCTGGGCAAACCGCCGAAAATGCTGCGCGATGTGCACCACAAACCGTTCCAGAAACAGGAGCTGAGCTTTGACGGTATCGAACTTACCGAGGCGGCCTACCGTGTCCTGAGACTTCCGACGGTGGCGGACAAGACCTTCCTTATAACCATTGGTGATCGCAGCGTGACCGGCATGGTGGTGCGTGACCAGATGGTGGGGCCCTGGCAGGTACCGGTGGCCGACGTGGCGGTCACCACCAGCGGCTACCAGGGCTATACCGGCGAGGCCATGTCCATGGGCGAGCGCACCCCGGTGGCCCTGCTGCACCATGCCGCCTCGGCACGCATGGCGGTGGGCGAGGCCCTCACCAACCTGGCCGCCTCGCGCACCACCGCGCTGTCCGATACGGTGCTTTCCGCCAATTGGATGGCCCCCGCCGGTCATCCGGGCGAGGATGCCGGATTGTACGAAGCGGTGAAAGCGGTAGGCATGGAGCTGTGCCCGGCCCTGGGCATCGCCATTCCCGTGGGCAAAGACTCCATGTCGATGAAGACGGTGTGGGAAGAGGGCGGCAAGCAGAAATCGGTGACCGCACCGTTGTCGCTGATCGTCTCCGCCTTCGCCCCGGTCAGCGACGTGCGCAAGACCCTGACCCCGCAACTGCGCCCCGACATTGGCGGCGATATCATCCTCATTGACCTGGGCAAGGGCGCCAACCGCCTCGGTGCCTCGGCCCTGGCCCAGGTCACCAAGCAGGTCGGCCATCACCCGGCCGACCTGGACGACCCCAGGGCGCTCAAGGCCTTCTTCGAGACTATCCAGTTGCTCAACGACAAGGGCCTGCTCGTCGCCTACCACGACCGCTCCGACGGCGGCCTCTTCACCACGGTTGCTGAAATGGCCTTCGCAGGGCATTGCGGGGTCGAACTCGAGCTGGGCAAACTCGCCGGCGATCCTATGGCCCTGCTGTTTAACGAGGAACTGGGCGCCGTGATCCAGGTGCGCCACGGGGATACCGACGAGGTACTACAGTGGCTGCATGACGCCGGTCTTGGACATTACAGCCATGTCATCGGCACACCCAATGATGACGACCGCCTGGTGATTACACAGGGTGGCGACATCCTCCTTGATGAGGCCCGTGTCGACCTGCAGCGTGCCTGGTCCGAAACTACCTATCGCATGCAGTCGCTGCGCGACAATCCCGCCTGCGCGCAGGAGGAGTATGACCGCCTGCTCGATGCCAGTGACCCGGGATTGCATGTGTCGCTGAGCTACGAGCCGGAACAGAACATCGCCGCGCCCTATATCAATACCGGCTCGCGCCCGCGCGTGGCGATCCTGCGCGAGCAGGGCGTGAACGGTCACGTGGAGATGGCGGCGGCCTTCGACCGTGCCGGCTTCGCCGCGGTGGACGTGCACATGAGCGATGTGATCGCCGGACGCACGCAGTTAAAGGACTTCACAGGCCTGGTGGCCTGCGGCGGTTTTTCCTACGGCGACGTGCTCGGTGCCGGCGAGGGCTGGGCCAAGTCCATCCTCTTCAACTCGCGCGCCCGCGATGAATTCGAACAGTTCTTCCAGCGCGATGACAGTTTCGGTCTGGGGGTCTGTAACGGCTGCCAGATGATGTCCAACCTCTACGAGTTGATCCCCGGCGCCGCGCACTGGCCACGCTTCGTGCGCAACGAGTCGGAGCAGTTCGAGGCCCGCGTGGCCATGGTGGAGGTGCTGGAGTCCCCCTCTATCATGCTTGAGGGCATGGCGGGCTCACGCATGCCCATCGCCGTGGCCCATGGCGAAGGACGCGCCGAGTTTCGAGCCGGTCATGAGCCGGCCGAGGCACTGCGCAAGCACCAGGCTACCCTGCGCTATGTCGACAACTATGGTGAAGCTACCGAAGTCTATCCGGCCAACCCCAACGGCTCGCCGCTGGGTCTTACCGGCATGACCTCCGACGACGGTCGCTTTACTATCATGATGCCCCATCCCGAGCGCGTATTCCGCGCGGTGCAACACTCCTGGCACCCGGATGACTGGGACGAACACGGCTCCTGGATGCGCATGTTCCAGAATGCGCGCAAATGGGTCGGATAAAAGAAACGTGCTGATATGAGTGACGCGTAACAGAAAAAGGCCGCTATCCAGCGGCCTTTTTAATTAGTTGGGCGTGGTGCCGTTAGCTTCCGGTTCCACTGCCGGTGGGGTCTCATTCGGGCTGTCGTCGCCGCTGACCTCCTTGAGGTCCTTGGCCTGCTCCTCGGCCTCCTGCTCTTCGGGGGTCTTTTCGGCCTGTTTACGCTTGCTGATGACCCAGGGCTGGCTAAACCAGTACAGACGTTGACTGTCGA
Source organism: Gammaproteobacteria bacterium (assembly GCA_014762495.1). Lineage (GTDB taxonomy): Bacteria > Pseudomonadota > Gammaproteobacteria > Thiohalospirales > Thiohalospiraceae > JABURT01. The sequence continues at coordinate 9,559 of JABURT010000126.1, forward strand.
GGTAGCGGCTGGTGCATTGGTAGTAGCTGTAGCCGCGCGACAGGCGCCCGTTATAGCTAAGGGTAAACTTTGTGTGGGCCTTATTGTTCCATTTGACCTCGAGGCGTTTGCCCTCGCGGGTATAGCAACTCAAATATTTGGGCGTGGGTCGGTCAGGATCGAGCTCGACACTCAGCACCGGGGACTGGGTTTCTGAGACGTTGGGATTCCAAGGCGTTAGGTCGGTAACGGCCAGGGCCACGCTGTTGACCTTGTTGGCGAAACTCTTGGGATTGCTGTTATGGCGGTGCAGCAGAAAACGCGGCAAGCCGCGCGGATCTGAGTGCTGGCTGATGGCGCCCGGGTGGTGACCGAAAGCGGTATAGCCGATCTCGGCCAGGATATTGGCCAGGGCCGTGGAGTATTCGCCGTAGGGGTAGGCAAACAGACGCAACTGGTTGGTGTCCGGCCCCAGCTCTTCCTGCAGTCTGGCCTGGGCATTGAGCACATTGTCGCGCACATAGTGGACCCAGGCTCGGGGCGGATAGCCCCGCAAGGGGCGCACCAGATGAATATGGTTGATGCTGTTATTGGCGAAGCTGGCCACGTCGCGCTTCATCTCGCGCATCTGTTCCCAGCTCATGTTGCCCAGCGGGATCTGATCAACCTTATCCGGTACCACGAACACGGTGAAGGGCCAGCCCTTGGCCTTGAGCAGAGGATAGGCGATCTCGTAGACAGATGGATGGGTGCCGTCGATGGTGATGGAAACGGTCTTGTCCGGGATCGGCTGGCCGGTACGCAGGCGGCGCACAATACGCTCCAGCGGCCAGACACGAAAACCGTTGTTATCCAGATACTCGAGCTGGGAGCGAAAGCTATCCTCACTTATGTACATATGATGGCGACGATCGCCGAATCGCTGGTAGGCCAGAACTACGGCGTTGCTGCCCATAGCCACCGTATCGTAGGCGTACAGGGAGGTGGCAGGTAACAGACCCAGGGTCAATAGTGAGGCGATGAACAGCGCTCGAATCATATCAATGCTTTATATGAGCTCATTCTAATATTATACGAGTCGCGCACGGGCTTGGCGAGAGAAGAGTGCGTATGACGGACACGTTGTGTGTGACGCAATGCCAACGAAGTGCGGACGAGACATGTAACGGACAGCTCCTTAAACTTTGCTGATGTTATCAAAGAATCTGATAACGACAACAGTGCTTTAACCAGTCCCGCGTGAAAGGTCAAGATTTTAATCCAGACGGAACTTGTTAAAATCGCCTCCCAACAAAACTCTCTGGAAGACTCTCCATGAATATCATCCAGCGTATCGCTGAAGAGCTGGCCGTAAAGTCGGCGCAGGTCACAAGCACTGTAGAATTGTTAGACAGTGGTGCTACCGTTCCGTTCATCGCACGCTATCGAAAAGAGGTGACCGGTGGCCTGGACGATACCCAGTTGCGTAGCCTGGAAGATCGCTTGCGTTATCTGCGGGAATTGGAGGAGCGTCGCGAGACGGTACTAAAGAGTATCGACGAGCAGGGTAAGTTGAGCGAGGAACTCAAGCAGTCGATTATTGAGGCAGAGACCAAGACCCGCCTTGAAGACCTCTATCGTCCCTACATGCCCAAGCGCCGCACCAAGGCGCAAATCGCGCGCGAGGCGGGCCTTGAGCCCTTGGCCCACGGCCTGTTCGAAGACCCGACCCAGGACCCCGAGTCGCTGGCGGCCGAGTATGTCGATGCCGAGCAGGAGGTGGCCGACACCAAGGCGGCTCTTGAGGGCGCGCGTCACATATTAATGGAGGAGTTCGCCGAGGACGCGGAGCTGGTGGGTAGCCTGCGCGACTACCTGTGGCAACACGGTAAGCTGGAATCCAAGGTGATTACCGGTAAAGAGCAGGATGGGGCCAAGTTCGCCGACTACTTCGACTTCGCCGAAGAGATTAAGAAGATCCCTTCCCACCGGGCCCTGGCCATGTTCCGAGGCCGTAACGAGGGCGTGCTGGGACTAAACCTGATCCTGGAGGCGGACAAGGAACTCGCATCGGGCGAGCCTTCGGTCTGCGAGCGCAAGATCGCCGCCCACTTTCGCATCGAAGACAAGGGCCGTCCCGCCGATGCCTGGCTCAGGGAGACCGTGCGCTGGACCTGGAAGGTCAAGCTCTACACCCATCTCGACATGGAGCTGAAGAAGGTGCTGCGCGAGGCGGCCGAGGAGGAGGCGATCCAGGTCTTCGCCTCTAACCTGCGTGACCTACTGCTGGCGGCCCCCGCCGGACCGCGCGCCACCATAGGACTGGACCCGGGCCTGCGCACCGGGGTCAAGGTAGCGGTGGTGGATGCCACCGGCAAGCTGCTGGAGACCGCCACCATCTATCCCCACGCCCCCAGGAACCAGTGGGATGCATCCATCGCCGCGCTGGCGAAGCTCGCCGAGAAACATCAGGTGGAACTGGTGGCCATCGGCAACGGCACTGCCTCGCGCGAGACCGACAAGCTGGCGGCGGAGCTCATCAAGCAACACCCACAATTGAAACTCAACAAGATCATGGTGAGCGAGGCCGGCGCCTCGGTCTACTCGGCCTCTGAATTCGCCGCGCGCGAATTCCCCGGACTGGACGTCTCCCTGCGTGGCGCTGTCTCCATCGCCCGACGGCTGCAGGACCCACTGGCCGAGCTGGTGAAGATCGAGCCCAAGTCCATTGGTGTCGGCCAGTACCAGCACGACGTCAGCCAGACCCAGCTGGCCCGTACCCTGGATGCGGTGGTGGAGGACTGTGTCAACGCCGTCGGCGTCGATGTGAATACCGCCTCGGCACCGCTGCTGGCCCGCGTCTCCGGATTGAACACCACCCTGGCGGGCAACATTGTCGACTACCGTGATGCCCATGGCGCCTTTCGTGATCGCAATGAATTCATGAAGGTGAGTCGCCTCGGTGATAAGGCGTTCGAACAGAGCGCCGGCTTTATGCGCATCATGGGTGGTGACAATCCACTGGATGCCTCCGGCGTCCACCCCGAGGCCTACCCGGTGGTGCAGCGCATTATTGATAACAACGGCAAGCCGATCTCGGAGTTGATCGGTGACAGCGGCTTTTTGAAAAAGCTCGCCGCCAACGACTACACCGATGAGCGTTTCGGTGAGCCGACGGTGAAAGACATCATTGCGGAACTGGATAAGCCCGGTCGCGACCCGCGCCCCGAGTTTAAGACCGCCGAGTTCAGGGACGGGGTGGAACAGCTTAAGGATTTGAAGGCCGACATGATCCTGGAAGGGGTGGTGACCAACGTGACCAACTTCGGTGCCTTCGTCGACATCGGCGTACATCAGGATGGCCTGGTGCATATCTCCATGTTGGCTGACAGGTTTGTGAAGGACCCGCGCGAGGTGGTTAAGGCCGGGGATGTGGTGAAGGTCAAGGTGCTGGATGTGGATGTGGCGCGCAAGCGGATTGCCCTGACGATGCGCTTGACGGATGACTCGCGGGAACATGTGAGTGATAAGCCGAATGCGACGCCTTCAAATGCTAAAAATACAAAGACGCAAAACAGGAAGCCACAGAAAAAGGGACAACAACAGAATTCTACCTCGGGAAACGGGGCTTTGGCTGAGGCGTTTGCTCGGGCGAAGAAGTGATGAAGTCAGGCCACCCTGGTATCACTGAAAGAGATGCTTCAGCGAATGAACAATATGATCTTGCTGACGAGCTATTTAAATTACTGGCAGCGGTCCCAAACATTGAGATGTTTGCAACTATGCGGGCTATTACAGAGAACAACAGCGCCTAGAGAGGCGCTCGTGTGGGATTGCTGATTCGCTTCGCACTCCACAGCTGAAACTGGAGACCCCTATGGCTGAAAGCTGGGACGATTATGCCGAAACTTGGGATACGGATGATGCCGTCAATCTGTATTCTGAAAAGGCCTTTCAATCTCTTAACGAGGTGATCGATATATCTGGATTACGGGTCCTGGATTTTGGCTGTGGCACGGGTTTATTGTCGGAGAAACTGGCCCCCGAGGTTGATTCAATCGTAGCGATAGACCCTTCGGTAAAAATGGTCTCTGTTCTTGAGAGTAAGAATATTGACAACATTCATACGATTGCATCGGAGTTGACTCCCGACCTTGCTGAGCAAGATGAGTTGTTTGCGCCAAAGTTTGATCTCATCGTGGCCTCCTCGGTCATGGCCTTTGTCGACGATTACTCTGCAACTCTTCGACTGCTGAAAACACTGTTGCGCCCTGGCGGTAGCCTGGTTCACTGGGATTGGCTCAAGATGGATGATGATTCCAGTTTTGGGTTTAGTGCCGAAGAAGTAAGTGAGGCATTCAATTCGTCCGGCTTCTCCGATGTTTCTGTCACACTTCCTTTTGTCCTGGAAAGCAAGGGCGAGTCCATGAAAGTCGTGATGGGAGTTGGCAAGAACTCCGGTTAAGGTGGATAGATGTCTACATATCTGACCTGAATATTTGTGTGTTTCACTCTTCTTTGACTTGCTAGTCGCCAATCGTTGGTATTGTGCTTTTAAGTTCGATGAGAAGTCGTTGGGTGCTTTCGCCGGTCATTTTGTATGGGTCGAAGACATTGTTGCCTGAGTATTTCAAATTGAGTGGTGCAGTTAAGCTGGATTCTGGTACATAGCCCATCGACCATTCGGAAAATTCGCGCTCTATAATTTCTTGATAATCAAGCATGACGATATCTTCATGCCGACTGTCATTGAGTATACGATGATAGGCGGCATTGACTTTCGCTCTGGAGCCTTCAAGGCATTGAAGAAAGATGTCCGAGCCAAAACAGAGTAAGCCGGTAATATTGTCTGCTTTATTTTTAGTTCGAGCCGTATCAAGAATATGTTCAATATCATCGGCGCCAAAGCCATTGGCAATCTTACTCACATATATCAATCTAACAAGATACATTGTATTCTCCGGTTTTTCGATTTATAGGTATCAGGGTAGACGAAAATCCTGCTAGTCTTCATTTAAAATATAATGTATTGCTCTGTGTCGGCCCTGTTGTCGATGTTGTCGGCATGGAATTTAGAGTATGCGGTTTACTATAGAATTTTGCCCAAGAATTTGGATATTATTTTGGTTAAATTTGTAAAAAATTGGCAAATTCCACTCTGGACCATGTTTGGCTTGTCAGTTCTCGCAGTGTCCGTCTATTTGACTTTGGGTTGGAGTGAAGCGGCCATCCGCAGCTATGTACGGATGAGTGCACAGATTTCATTTGTGTTGTTCATGCTGGCGTTCTCGGCATCCAGTTTGCAGGCCTTGTTCCGGAGAGGCTGGACTGCAGTCTTGCTGCGAAATCGGCGTTACATTGGTCTCTCTTTTGCTGTATCGCATACAGGGCATTTACTGGCATTGTTTATGTTGGCCGCATACTTTCCACATCCCTTCCTCGACAGGCTTTCAATGGGGACGATTCTGGGTGGAACGCTGGCTTATGTGATTATTGCCATGATGACAATTACTTCGTTTGAGATACCACGGCGTAGACTGGGAGAGCGATACTGGAAGTGGTTGCATTTATATGGCTCCTGGTATCTGTGGATATTGTTTGCCTACAGCTATATCCCTCGTGCAATGAAGACTGAATACTATATTCCCTTTGCCGTGCTATTGAGTGCAGTTTTATTTCTTCGCATTGCTCGTGCCTACAAATATCGACAGGCCAGTTCAAAGGCCGAACCAGTATGATCTCGATTTCACATCTGGATCACCTTGTTCTAACGGTTCGTGATATTGAAGAATCGGTTTCTTTCTATGCGTCGGTGCTGGGTATGGAGAGACAGGTGTTTGGCGAAGGACGCGTGGCACTGGTGTTCGGCAATCAGAAGTTGAACTTGCACCTGGCAGGACAGGAATTCGAGCCCAGAGCCGAACTACCAGGCCCTGGCTCGGCGGATCTTTGCTTCATCACAGAGATGCCTCTGGGGCAGGCCATGGAATATGTATGTGCTTGTGGTGTGGAAATTATTGAGGGGCCTGTGAAACGAACCGGCGCGACGGGCCCGATCCTGTCCTTTTATATCAGAGATCCCGATTCTAATCTCATTGAAGTTGCGAATCGTATAGATTAAATCAGATCGTAAAGGTCGCTTGCGATGACTCTGTCCTTGCCCGTGTGCTTGGCCTTATAAAGTGCCTCATCTGCACGTTTGAGGAGGCTGTCTTCATTAGCATCGGTGTCCTGAAACTCAGAAAGACCAATACTAATTGATATACCGCTAACATCCTCAACTGGGGTGTCCTGGTTGATTGAAATACTTTCTCTCAATCGTTCAGCGATATTCATGGACTGTTCCAGACTAGAGTTTGGCAACAATACTACAAATTCGTCCCCTCCATAGCGGGCAATAAGATCGGTGTCACGCAGAACAGACTCAAATTGCCTTGCCACATACACCAGTATTTTATCCCCCGCAATATGGCCAAAGTGATCATTAATATTTTTGAAGTTGTCGAGATCGATCATCATCAGCGAGGTGGGAGTTTGGTTATGTCGGAATTCTTTGTAACAGGATTCCAGCACGCCAAGAATTTTGCGACGGTTATAGACACTGGTCAGCTCATCGATTTCGCTGAGATCACGAAGCTTGTTCTCCAGCTCATAGCGTTCAGTAATATTGCGAGCCACCCAAACCACGGCACGCTCATTGTCATAGAGTGATTTAAGCGGTTGAATACGGCCTTCAAACCATAACATACCGGCAGGGCCTTTATCGGTATCCAGACCTTCGACTTCTTCACCGCCAAGTGTATATTCAACGGTACGCAGACAAGCTTCCTCCAGGGTGAGTTGGATCTGCTGCAGGAACCATTCGGCTTTTGAGGCAGGGAGCATTTCATTCAGGGTATGACCGACAAGGTGGGAACCATCATGATAAAAACGAGTGTCCTTACCTCCGGCAATGCCGGCATAGCGTCCGCTTTCAGTGAGTATGAATACCGGGTCCGGTAGGGCATCAACAACCGCTAGCAGTTGTTCGTATTCTTCATTTGAGGGACCAGAGCGGTCCCAGTCAGTGGCTTCCATAGTGCTGCTATGTTCTCGTCAGACGATCGATTTATAATTTTATGGGGATCGTCTTTAAAAGTCCCGGTAAAAAACAAGATAATTTGTGTGGATTGTAAATTACTTGTTAATTATGCCGAGAATTATCAATTGTCGTACGAGCTTGAAGTATCTCCTCTGTTGAATTAAATGAAGGGGCGATGAAGATAAAAATTAGAGTATTGCTAATAAATTTAGCGTATTAACTCGATATGATTGTCTGGCAGTTAATTTATATCCCGCATGACGTGCCCAGTGTTAGGTCATTGAGTAGAGGAGTCTTCGATGATGACATCGTCCTGGGTCTTCTCACGTTCACGTTCGAGAGCATTTTCTTCGTGTATCTCTTCACGCTTGGTTTGGCGCGCGGGCATGAAACGATCCATGACGACACAGGCGACAAGGTCACCGGTGACATTCAGGCTGGCACGAAAGCGTTCCAGAAAACGATCGACACCAATGATGAGGGCCAGACCTGTGAGCGGTACGCCGACACTGCTAAGTAAGGTGGCAAGGACAATGATGCCGACACCGGGTACGGCAGGGGTCCCGATGGAGGCGCCGACGGCGGTGACCACCAGGGCGATAAGTGCCGAGACGGGTAAGTCGATCTCAAACATTTGAGCCATAAAGATGGCGGCCAGTCCCTGGTAGAGCGCGGTGCCACCCATGTTGATGGTGGCGCCTAGCGGCACCTGTCGCTTATACACCTCTGACGCTGCCGACG
>JABURT010000035.1 GCA_014762495.1 Gammaproteobacteria bacterium
GGGTGGCTGAAATCAAGCCCGGCAAGATGCTCTACGAAATGGAAGGTGTTTCCGAAGAGCTGGCCCGTGAGGCCTTCCGCCTGGCCGCTGCCAAGCTGCCCATTAAGACACAGTTTGTAAGCCGGACGGTGCTGTAATGAATGCAAATGAACTGAAAACCAAGAGCGCTGAAGAGCTGACCACAGAGATGCATTCTCTGCTGCGCGAACAGTTCAATCTGCGCATGCAGCGTGCGACTGGACAGTTGGCCAAGCCGCATCGCATTAAGGAAATCCGTCGCGATATTGCTCGCATCAAGACGGTTCTGAACGAAAAAGCAGGTGACGCGAAATGAGCGAAAGCAAGAATACTCGTACCCTGACTGGCCGTGTTGTGAGCAATAAGATGGACAAGACCATTACGGTCCTGGTTGAGCGTAAGACCGCCCACCCCATCTATGGCAAATTCGTCAAGCAGTCCACCAAGGTGCACGCCCACGACGAAAACAACGACTGTCAGGAAGGCGATACCGTGACTGTGGCCGAGTGCCGTCCACTGTCAAAATCCAAGACCTGGAAACTGGTCGAAATAGTTACACGCGCTAGCTAAAAACACCCTGTGTTTCAATAGCTTAGCCGGAGCGCAGGCTTGTGAGCCGGCTTGATTGGGCCCAAATCTAAAAATGATTTGGGCTCGGCGCGTATTAATGGTATTATTTCCCGCCTTTTCGCGGGACCAATTGCGTAATACCGGTTTGACTCGGAGATAGTCATGATACAGATGCAGACAGTACTGGATGTGGCTGATAACAGCGGTGCCCGCCGTGTTCAGTGTATTAAAGTTCTGGGCGGCTCCAAGCGCCGCTACGCCGGCATCGGCGACATCATTAAAGTTAGCGTGAAAGAAGCCATTCCTCGCGGCAAGGTGAAGAAGGGTGATGTATACAACGCTGTAGTCGTACGCACCAGAAAGGGTGTTCGTCGTCAGGATGGTTCCTTGATCCGATTCGATGGCAATGCCGCTGTGTTGTTGAACAACAACCTGCAGCCCATCGGAACCCGTATCTTCGGCCCGGTGACCCGCGAACTGCGTACCGACAACTTTATGAAGATTATTTCTCTGGCACCTGAAGTGCTCTAGAGGTAGCGAAGATGAGAAAGATCAAAAAAGGCGATGACGTACTAGTCATTGCAGGCAAAGACAAGGGTAAGCGCGGAGCTGTTCTGCGCGTGGTTGATGACAAGCGTGTTGTCGTGGAAAGCGTCAACATGGCGAAGAAGCATCAAAAGCCCAACCCCAATATGGGAGTCGCGGGCGGCATTATTGAACAGGAGATGCCTATGGATATCTCCAATATAATGCTGTTTAACCCGCAGACAGGCAAGGGCGACCGGGTAGGCTTCAAGGTTCTTGAAGACGGTCGCAAGGTTCGTTTTTTCAAGTCTAACGGCGAAGTCGTAGACGCGTAAATCAGGTGCGAACGATGGCGAGACTACAAGATTTCTATCGCGACACTGTGGTTAAACAACTGCAAGACGAGTTTAGCTTCAAAAGTGTGATGGAAGTGCCCAAGATTACCAAGATCACCATTAATATGGGTCTCGGTGAGGCAGTCGGTGACAAAAAGATTATTGAGCGTGCTGTGGACGATATGACCAAGATATCCGGTCAGAAGCCCATTGTAACCAACGCTCGCAAGTCCGTTGCCGGTTTCAAGATTCGTGAAGGCTGGCCGATCGGCTGCAAGGTTACACTGCGTCGCGAGCGTATGTACGAATTCCTGGATCGCCTGATCACCATTGCCACCCCGCGTATTCGTGACTTCCGTGGCTTGAATCCCAAGTCTTTCGACGGTCGTGGAAACTACAGTATGGGCGTTCGTGAACAGATCATTTTTCCTGAGATCGACTACGACAATATCGATGCCATACGCGGTATGGATATCACCATCACGACCACTGCCAAGAATGATGAGGAAGGTCGCGCGCTGTTGAAGGCGTTTAACTTCCCGTTGAAGGGTTAAGGACGTAAGTTATGGCTAAGAAAAGTATGATTAACCGTGAGAACAAGCGCGCCAAGCTGGTTGCCAAGTACGCTGCCAAGCGCGCTGAACTCAAGGCCACTATCAAGAATCCTGCAAGCAGTGATGAAGAGCGCGAAGAAGCTCAGCGTCGTCTGCAGATGTTACCGCGCGATGCCAGCCCGGTTCGTCAGCAGAATCGCTGTAATCTGACAGGTCGTCCTCATGGTTACTATCGCAAGTTTGGTCTGGGCCGCAACAAACTGCGTGAGCATGTCATGCGCGGCGATGTCCCTGGTGTTCACAAGGCCAGCTGGTAAGGAATTTAGGAGAAGCTCCCAATGAGTATGAGTGATCCCATTGCCGATATGCTGACCCGCATCCGTAATGGTCTGAGCGCAGGCAAGGCTGAAGTGGCGATGCCATCTTCAAAGCTTAAAGTAGCTGTTGCCAAGGTTCTAAAAGATGAAGGTTACATCGATGATGTGGCCGTTGAGTCAGGTGCCAAGCCCGAAATGAAGGTAAAGCTGAAGTATTACCAGGGCAAGCCTGTAATTGAGATGCTGAAGCGCGTAAGCCGCCCCGGTCTCCGTCAATACAAGGGTAACGATGAGTTGCCCAAGGTAAGTGCCGGTCTGGGTGTTGCGATTATTTCAACTCCCAAGGGGGTTATGAGCGATCGCGCTGCACGTAAAGCTGGCGTCGGTGGCGAAGTCCTCTGCTACGTCTTTTAATGGGTTGGAACTATGGCTAGAGCAGAAAAGAATCCGGTTGCTATACCCTCTGGTGTTGATGTCAACATCAGTGGTCGCGACATTACTGTAAAGGGCTCCAAGGGCACCTTGGCCGAAACCCTCCACGAGGGGGTTGATGTTTCGGTTGAGGACAGCATGGTGAAGTTCGCCTCACGTGGTAATGACAAGAACTCACTGTCGCAGACAGGCACTGCCCGCGCACTGGTGCGGAACATGATTGTCGGTGTCAGTGACGGCTTTGAAAAGAAGCTGACCCTGGTTGGCGTCGGTTACCGTGCGCAGGCGCAGGGTAACAAGCTGAACCTGTCGCTCGGCTTTTCTCATCCGATTGATTACGAAATGCCCGAAGGTATTGCGGTCGAAACTCCAAGTCAGACCGAAGTGGTTATCAAGGGTATCAACAAACAGGTTGTAGGGCAGGTGGCTGCAGAGATTCGCGCCTTCCGTCCGCCCGAGCCATATAAAGGCAAGGGTGTTCGCTACAGTGATGAATATGTGGTCCGCAAAGAGGCCAAGAAAAAGTAAGGTCAGGTTATGGATAAGAAGCAAGCCCGTTTACGTCGTGCTCGCCGCACACGTGCCAAGATTAAAGAGTTGGGTGTACCGCGTCTTTGCATTCATCGTACGCCTCGCCATATCTATGCGCAGCTTATCGCTGCCAATGGCTCTGAGGTTGTTGCCACTGCATCCACCGTACAAGGTGATGTAAAAGGTGGTGTGAAATATACCGGCAATGCGGATGCCGCTGCCGCCGTTGGCAAGGTGATTGCTGAGAAGGCCAAGGCCGCGGGCGTCACCAAGGTGGCCTTTGACCGCTCCGGTTTTAAGTATCATGGGCGCGTCAAGGCGCTGGCAGATGCCGCACGTGAGAGCGGTCTGGAATTCTAGAGGTTAGACATGGCTGGTTTTGAAACAGAACAGAGCGCTGATGGTTTGCAAGAGAGACTGGTGACAGTCAATCGTGTAGCCAAGGTAGTAAAGGGTGGTCGTATCTTTAGTTTCACTGCGCTGACCGTAGTGGGCGACGGAAATGGTAAGGTCGGTTTCGGCTACGGCAAGGCGCGTGAAGTCCCCGCGGCCATTGCCAAGGCAATGGAGCAGGCCCGCAAAAACCTGATCGATGTGCCCCTGGTGAACGGTACTCTGCAGTATCCCATCACCTCTACACACGGCTCTGCCAAGGTGTTCATGCAGCCTGCCTCCGATGGTACGGGTGTTATCGCCGGTGGTGCGATGCGCGCTGTCTTCGACGTGCTGGGTGTCCATGACGTCCTGGCCAAGTGTATCGGCAGCAATAACCCGATTAACGTTGTTCGCGCCACCATGAACGGCCTGGCCGACATGGCTTCTCCGGAAGTTGTTGCGGCCAAGCGCGGTAAAACAGTCGCAGAGATTTTGGAATAAACCATGGCTAAGAAAACTGTCAAGGTCACACTTACACGTAGCCCGATCCACCGCATTGCTTCTCATAAGGCATGCGTGTCCGGTCTGGGTCTGCGCCGCATGCACCACACCGTCGAGGTCGAAGATACCCCGTCTGTTCGTGGCATGATTAACAAAGTCTCCTACATGCTCAAGGTAGAGGAAAACTGATCATGCGTTTGAATTCGCTTAAGCCCGGTGAGGGCGCACGTAAGACTCGCAAGCGCGTAGGTCGTGGTATCGGTTCCGGTCTGGGTAAGACCAGCGGTCGCGGTCACAAGGGTCTGAAGTCACGTAGCGGCGGTACCGTCAAACCCGGTTTCGAGGGTGGTCAGATGCCCTTGCAGCGTCGTCTGCCCAAGTTCGGTTTCCATTCCCGCCTGGCCGAGGTGACAGCAGAGATTCGGCTGCACGAGCTGGCCAAGGTAGAGGGTGATGTCGCCGATCTGCAGACACTCAAAGCTGCCAACCTCATTAGCAATAACATCAAGCGTGCCAAAGTCATTGACTCCGGCAAGCTTGAGCGTGCCGTAACCGTGCGTGGCCTGGGTGTCACCAAGGGTGCACGCGCCGCCATCGAAGCCGCTGGCGGTAAGGTCGAGGAATAACACTAAATAATAGTAACGGGGTAAGGGGAGAATATTCGTGGGAACGAGTCGAGCTGCTATGGCTGAGTCCCTTGGCGGGGGCAAACTCACAGAACTGAAGCAGCGCATCTTTTTTGTACTCGGTGCCCTGATTGTTTTCCGTATCGGTGCGCATATTCCCGTGCCCGGTATTGATCCTGTTGCGCTGGCGGCACTGTTCGAGCAGCAAAAGGGTACCATCCTGGACATGATGAACATGTTCTCAGGGGGTGCCATCGAGCGCTTGACCGTGTTCGCGCTGGGCATCATGCCTTACATCTCTGCATCCATCATTATGCAGTTGATGACCAAGGTATCGCCCAAGCTGGAGCAGATTAACAAGGAAGGCGCCTCAGGCCGTCGCAAGATTGCGCAGTATACACGCATGGCGACCCTGGCCCTGGCTACTTTCCAGGCCATTGCCGTATCCATTGGCCTGGAACGTATGCAGGCCGGTGGTGTGAACGTGGTCATTGACCCGGGCTTTATGTTCCGCGTCACAGCGGTACTGACCCTGGTCACCGGCACCATGTTCCTGATGTGGCTTGGTGAACAGATAACAGAGCGCGGTATCGGTAACGGTATCTCGCTGATCATCTTCGCCGGTATCGTCTCCGGACTGCCATCGGCGCTGGGTGGTACCCTGGAGCTGGCCCGTACCGGTCAGCTCAGCACCATCCTGGTGATCCTGTTGCTGATCATCGCCGTCGCCGTGACCGCATTCGTCGTATTTGTCGAACGTGGACAGCGTCGCATTACCGTACACTACGCCCAGCGTCAGCAGGGGCGTAAGCTGATGGCCGCACAGAGCAGCCATCTGCCACTGAAGTTAAACATGGCGGGTGTAATACCGCCGATTTTTGCCTCCAGTATCATACTGTTCCCAGCCACCATCGCGGGTTGGTTCAGTAACTCGGAAGGCATGCGTTGGTTGTCAGATATTTCGACCATGATGCAGCCGGGACAGCCGATTTATGTGTTGTTCTACGCACTGGCGATTATCTTCTTTACCTTCTTCTACACGGCGTTGATGTTCAACCCCAAGGAGACGGCTGACAACTTGAAGCGCTCCGGTGCGTTCATCCCGGGGATTCGTCCCGGTGAACAAACTGCGAAGTACGTCGACGGCGTGCTGTCCAAGCTGACACTGGCCGGTGCCGTTTACATCACCGCAGTCTGCTTGCTGCCAGAGTTTTTGATCGTGGCCTGGAATGTCCCCTTCTATTTTGGGGGTACCTCACTGCTCATCATCGTGGTGGTTGTGATGGATTTCATGGCCCAGATCCAGGCACATCTGATGTCGCATCAGTATGAAGGCCTGATGAAGAAGGCCAACCTGCGTGGGCAGGGTCGCGGCCGCGGTCGTTAAGAATTGGTATTGAGGAATTTGAGATGAAGGTTCGTGCATCTGTTAAGAAGATTTGCCGTAACTGCAAGATTATCCGCCGCAACGGCAGCGTGCGCGTAATCTGCTCCGACGCTCGCCACAAGCAGCGTCAGGGTTAATCCCGTACCGGGAAGTGCGGCCCCGCTTGATTTTGGGGCCAGTTACAGGTAAATTTGCGTGTTTCGCCGGCCCCGGGGTCGGCGGAGAGGTTATTTGTTGGGAGAGTGGCTAGATGGCCCGTATAGCTGGTGTAAACATTCCGGATCAGAAACATACCGAAATCGCATTGACCGCGATTTACGGTGTTGGACGCACACGTGCACGCGAGATTTGCAGCGCGGCCGGTATTGCGCCCGACGTAAAGGTGCGTGAGTTGACCGAAGATCAACTCGAATCACTGCGTAGTGAGTGCTCCAAGTATTCCCTTGAGGGTGACTTGCGTCGTGAAATTTCCATGAATATCAAGCGTCTGATGGATCTTGGCTGCTATCGCGGCATCCGTCATCGTCGCGGACTGCCGCTGCGTGGTCAGCGCACCCGCACCAATGCGCGTACCCGTAAGGGTCCCCGCAAGCCTATCAAGCGCTAATGTGAGGCATTTCGAGTAATGGCTAAAGCAACTGCCCGTAAGACCAAAAAGGTCAAAAAGAATGTTGTCGACGGTGTCGCACACGTGCACGCCTCTTTCAACAACACCATTATCACGATTACCGATCGCCAAGGTAATGCCCTTACATGGGCTACTGCCGGCGGTTCCGGTTTCCGTGGCTCGCGCAAGAGCACACCCTTTGCGGCCCAGGTGGCTGCCGAGCGTGCCGGCACCATGGCCATGGAATACGGTATGAAAAATGTCGAAGTCTGGGTGAAAGGCCCGGGTCCGGGTCGTGAATCTGCTGTTCGTGCCTTGAACAATATTGGTCTGAAGGTTACCAATATCGCAGATGTAACCCCCATTCCCCATAACGGCTGCCGTCCGCCCAAGAAGCGCCGCGTTTAATTTTGGAGAACTGTCGTGGCTAGATATATAGGTTCCAAGTGTCGTCAGTGCCGCCGTGAAGGCGAGAAGCTGTTTCTGAAAGGCGACAAGTGCTACACCAGTAAGTGTGCCATTGAAAGTCGTCCTTTTCCGCCCGGCCAACATGGTCAGCGTCGTGGTCGCATGAGTGACTACGCCACGCAGTTGCGTGAAAAACAAAAGCTGCGTCGCATCTACGGTGTGCTCGAAAAGCAGTTCCGCCTTTATTACAAAGAGGCCGACCGTCGCAAGGGTTCAACCGGCGACAACCTGCTGCAGTTGCTCGAGTCTCGCCTGGATAACGTGGTCTATCGCATGGGTTTTGCCGCCTCGCGTTCCGAGGCCCGTCAGCTGGTGCGTCATAACGGTGTGACTCTCAATGGCCACAAGATGAATATTCCCTCTCACCAGGTTAAACCCGGTGATGTCGTCGCCGTAGCGGACAAGGCCAAGGAACAACTGCGTGTTCAGGCCGCTGCAGACAGCCAGGATCAACGTGGTTTCTCTGAGTGGCTGGATGTCGATAGCAAGAAGAAGGAAGGTACCTTCAAGTCCATCCCTGAGCGTAGTGAACTGCCTGCAAGCTACAAAGAACACTTGGTCGTCGAACTTTATTCCAAGTAAATAGATAGCTTGGTTAGAGCGGAACACTGAAAAGGAAGAGGATCGTACATGTCCAGTTCAGCAGCTGATTTTTTAAAGCCGCGTTTAGTAGACATACAAGAGATTAATCCGCGCCACGCCAAGGTGACCCTTGAGCCGCTGGAACGCGGCTTTGGACACACTCTCGGTAATGCATTACGCCGCATTCTGCTCTCTTCCATGTCCGGCTGTGCCGTGGTCGAGGCCGAGATTGAGGGCGTTCTGCACGAATACAGCACCATTGAAGGTGTACAGGAAGATGTCATCGACATCTTGCTGAATCTGAAGGGGCTGTCCATCAAGATGGAAGGTCTGGATCATGCTCAGCTGACCCTTAAGAAAAAGGGCCCTGGTGTCATTACCGCCGCCGATATCGAACTCCCAGGTGATGTTGAGCTGCTGAACCCCGAGCATGTCATTGCCCACCTGACCGATAGTGGTGAGCTGAGCATGAATCTCTGGGTCAAGCGTGGTCGTGGCTACCAGCCGGCCAACGCCCGCTTCGAGGAAGAGGGTGAAGAGCGACCGGTCGGTCGTCTGCAGCTGGATGCCACCTTCAGTCCCGTTTACCGCGTCTCCTATATAGTAGAGAGCGCCCGTGTCGAGCAGCGCACGGACCTCGACAAGCTGGTTATCGACCTGGAGACCAATGGCACCATTGAGCCCGAAAACGCCATTCGAGCTTCAGCGACCATCCTGCAGGACCAGCTCTCCTCTTTCGTTGAGCTTAAGACCCAGCAGGAAGTCCAGGAAGAAGAAGAGAAGGTCGAGTTCGACCCCATCCTTCTGCGTCCCATCGACGACCTGGAACTGACTGTGCGTTCGGCCAACTGCCTCAAGGCTGAGCACATCTACTACATCGGCGATTTGATTCAACGTACCGAGGTTGAGCTTCTGAAGACGCCCAACCTGGGTAAGAAGTCTCTCACCGAGATTAAGGACGTACTGGCCAGCCATGGCCTGTCCCTGGGCATGCGCCTGGATAACTGGCCGCCCGCCAATCTGGGTGAGAAAAAAGAGAAGGCTTCCTGAGAAGGAAGACCTAACGGTTTAAATACGATTTAAGGTCAAGAGCAATGCGTCACCGTAAATCTGGACGTCAACTGAATAGAAACAGCAGTCACCGCAAGGCAATGTTTAAGAACATGGCCAGCTCGTTGTTCCGTCACGAAGTCATTCGTACCACCTTGCCCAAGGCCAAGGAACTGCGTCGCGTTGCAGAACCCTTGATTACCCTGGCCAAGGACGACTCTGTCGCCAACCGCCGCCTGGCCTTCTCACGCCTGCGTGACAAGGAGATGGTCGGCAAGCTCTTCAATGAGCTGGGTAAGCGTTATGAAGCCCGTCCCGGTGGTTACCTGCGTATCCTGAAATGTGGATTCCGCCCAGGCGATAACGCCCCTATGGCCATTGTCGAACTGGTGGATCGCCCCGTTGGTGAAGACGGCGAGACCAGTGCGGAGGCAACCGAGGCCTGATGCAGGCTGGGTTGACACCCTACAAGGAAACACCTAAAACCGGATATGTCCTCATATCCGGTTTTTTTATGCATGATCGTTTTATTTACCGATTTCGGGTTCAACGGTCCTTACCTGGGACAGATGAAGGCAGTACTGACCGAAATGGCCCCCTCTGAGGTGGTCCTTGATTTGATGGCCGACGCGCCCATGTTTCGGCCTCGCGCCTCGGCCCATCTGTTGAGTGCCTACAGCACTGGTTTTGCGCCGGGTACGGTCTTTCTCTGTGTGGTTGACCCGGGTGTTGGAAGCCAGCGAAGAGCGCTGGTGATCCGGGCGCGTGAGCAATACTTCATTGGTCCTGACAATGGCCTCTTTTACCGCTTGCTCAATGAGCATCCCGAGGCCCAGGTTTGGCAGATACCCTATGAACCCGACAGGCTGTCTGCCAGTTTCCACGGTCGTGATTTGTTTGCCCCCGTTGCCGCACGAATTGCACACGGCGAGCCGGTACCGGGACAAAGTCTTCCAGTGCGTGAACTGGTCGGGGCGAAATGGCCGAAGACTCTGCAGGAAATCCTCTACATCGACCACTACGGCAATGCCATCACGGGACTTCGCGAGGGTGATATTGGGAGTGATGTTGGCATTAATATCGCAGGTGAAAACTTGATGCATGCCCGGACTTTTAGTGATGTCGAAAACGGGGCACTATTTTGGTACATCAATTCAAGTGGACTGGTGGAAATCGCACAAAACGGTGGCAGCGCTGCCAAACACCTGGGCCTAACGATTGGTACCGAATTTCGATTAAATCATTAGTCGTTGACTTGCGCTGTGCGTCGCTCCGGGACTAGCATAGGGTATAAATAGAATAGATAGATACTTGGGAGGAACAAGGGGATGAAATCACAAGGCGATTCCTTCTCTAATCAAAACGTTTCATCGGACAGTCGCCCCTTGTTTACGGGCAAAAACGTGACGGCAATGGATAGGTGGTTGGCCACCAAACTGATGGACATTGTCGGGAATCCACCAATAGGCATAAAGCTGTGGAATGATCAGCAGTTGATTGCGCCGGCCAATTGTGTAGCCACCATGCATTTTCATGACCGCGGCGCACTTTACAAGTTACTGACCAATCCTGATCTACACTTTGGCGACCTCTACAGCTCGGCCCGTATTACGGTTGACGGTGAACTCGTCCCCTTTCTGGAGACGGTATACCGTGCCATGGATGATGTCAGCAAGACCGGCTTTGCATCAAAATTGGTAAATGCCTGGCAAAAACGCCCGCGCCCGAACTCCATGAGCGGTTCACTGGACAACATCCATCATCATTATGATCTGGGCAACGAATTCTACGAAATGTGGCTGGATGATGAGGCAATGCAGTATACCTGCGCCTATTATCCGACTCCCGAGGCAACATTGGAGGAGGCTCAAGTCGCCAAACTGCATCATGTTGCGCGTAAACTGCAGTTAAAGCCTGGCGAAACGGTTATCGAGGCCGGTTGCGGCTGGGGCGGTCTGGCCCGCTTTTTTGCCAAACACTACGGCGTTAAGATGCGTTCCTACAATATCTCCAAGGAACAACTGGCCTATGCCCGGGACAAGGCCAAGCAGGAAGGTCTGGATAGTCAGATAGAATTCATCGAGGACGATTATCGCAATGCCACTGGCGAATGTGATGTGTTCGTCTCCGTAGGCATGCTTGAACATGTCGGCGCAGATCACTACCGGGATCTGGGACAGGTCGTGGACCGCGTGCTCAAGCCCAATGGCCGCGGCCTGATTCATAGCATCGGACGTAACAAGCCAAAGCTCATGAATGCCTGGATCGAGAAACGTATTTTCCCCGGCGCCTATCCTCCCAGTCTCAAAGAGATGATGGATATTTTTGAGCCCAATGATCTCTCGGTGCTGGATGTTGAGAACATTCGTTTGCACTATGCCAGAACCCTGGAGCATTGGCTTGAGCGCTACGAAGAGAATACGGACAAAATTAGCCAGCATTTCGATGAAAACTTTGTACGGGCCTGGCGTCTATACCTGTGTGGTTCGATTGCCGCCTTTACCACGGGCGAATTACAGTTATTCCAAATTGTCTTCAGCCGTGCGCAAACCAACGACGTGCCCTGGACTCGCTCCCATGTCTATGAACAAGAGGGGCAGTCATGACTGAACAATGTGATGTTTTGATTGTCGGCGGAGGGCCCTCAGGCTCTTCACTGGCATGGGCCCTGCGCGACAGTGGGCTCGATATCCTGATCATGGATAAGAAATCGTTTCCGCGAGATAAGGTCTGTGCCGGCTGGGTCACTCCGGCGGTGATGGAATCCTTACAGGTCGATCTCGAAGACTATTCCAGTAAACATGTCCTGCAACCCATTACCTCTTTTCAGACCAGCGCTCTGGGAGATGCATCGGTACAAACCGAGTATGGTGAGGTTGTGAGCTACGGGATCCGTCGCCGGGAATTCGATGACTACCTGTTGCAACGAAGTGGCGCTCGTACCCTGTTGGAGACGCCGTTTAAGAGCATGGAGCGCGAGGACGATCATTGGCTGGTGAATGGTGAGGTTCGCGCCAAGCTGGTAGTGGGTGCTGGCGGTCATTTCTGTCCGGTGGCAAGGCAACTAGGGACAAAGCTTGGCCACAAGGAAAAGGTGGTCGCGGCGCAGGAAGTTGAGTTTGAGCTCAATGAAGAACAAAAGAAACAGTGTTCGCTGAAGGCCGATGAACCTGAGCTGTATTTTCTCAAAGATCTCTCCGGTTATGCCTGGGCCTTCCGCAAGGGCGACTATATCAACATCGGTTTGGGTCGAGACGATAACCATAAACTCTCTGAGCACGTGCAGGCCTTTGCCGATTACCTAAAGGAACAGGGCAAGCTCGGCTTTGACATCACCGAACGTTTCAAGGGACATGCCTATCTGCTGCAACCCGATTCCTCGCGAGAGATCCTGGAAGACAATGTCATGCTGATTGGGGACGCCATCGGCCTTGCCTATGCCCAGAGCGGAGAAGGTATCCGTCCGGCAATCGAATCCTCTCTCATGGCCGCGGAGATCATCAAGGAAGCCAACGGCGATTACAGCAAGGCCAGGCTGGAACCCTATCGCGACCGCTTGTACGAGCGCTACGGTAAACCCAGGCCTGGAGCCAAAAGCTGGATCCCGCAAGGGTTCAAGCAGTTCATTGGTCGCAAGCTCCTGGGCAATACCTGGTTTAGCCGACATGTCGTCATCGATCGCTGGTTTCTGCACCGCCAGCAGGCCCCGCTGCAGTCGAAATAGGCATCACACGGCTGTCCTTGTGACAGCCGTGCCCTCCATACGATCAATCGATTCCCGTCACACCTTTCTAGCGACCGCTGCACCCAAAGCCATTTTCTGAATGAGGCAATCTTGATCTGGCTCAAGGTCGGCCAGCGATGTACACGCTAGTCTTCGTTATCAAACGTGATCAAGCTGGCGCCTAGCGAAGATGAATCAGAGACGCATTGCCTCGGGGCGGCAACGAGTCTATGACCCCGAATTAAAGATGGAGTCCTGGATCGATTGTAGCGGTGTTATCCAGGAGGTGAATCATGCCACGACGGTCGTCAGTGGATATGGGCGTAGTGAATTGATTGGAAATCATCAGGATATCCTGCGTCACCCGCATATGCCCGGTGTCGTCTTCGAGGACCTATGGCGGACTCTGGAGGAGGAAGGTCATTGGCGAGGTATACTCAAAAATCGCTGCAAGAATGGCGATTACTATTGGGTCGATGAGAGCATACAGCCGATTTGCGAAGCCGGTATCGTGGTTGGCTACCACTCCATTCAGTGTTGCCCTTCGCAACGCCAGGTCGATATGGTGGAAGGTCTATATCGTCACCTTGAACATCGATGACAAGACTCAATTCTTACTGAACTCGGCAGGGGTAAAGAAGGCAAACCAGCGTACGGTATTGTCCGGGTTATCGATTTGTAACAGGTATGACCGATACCATTCCCCCAGTCCCTTGATCTGTTTCGTCTGCGGACGCGTTTGATCAGGCCGGTCATATTGTTCGACATAAAGGCAGTAGTCCATGTCATCCCGACGCCAGTAATCGTATTGACTGATGCGCGAAGCCGGATCGGTGGAGACGCGATGTGAATCGCCCAGCAGAAGGGCGATTTGAGAGGCAAGCTGATAGTTCATTGCCAATACGGTACAGGTTTGTGCACGGGCACCGTATGTCGAAAGCTCACGCTGCAATTGTCGACCGACCTTTTCCCAGCCGTAGCTGTGTGTCAGTTGGGTTCGTTGAGCCGGATTAAATCCGGCCTTTTCCATCCAGCCGGGGAAACGCACGATGTTTACAAGAAGCAAAGGCAGTAGGAACAGTACCATGGTCACAGCGGCGCGCCAGCGACCCGCTTTTTTCACTAGCCAGTTGGCCAGCCAGTGGCCCAGTAGCAGGCTGCCGGGGACAAAGGCGGAGAGGGTCCAGTTGGCCCCACTGGGGGAGGTCAATCCAGCGATGCCGAACACCAGTATGGGGATCCAAAATCCCAGTTGCAGGGACAGGCGCTGCAAGGGATCTGTTCCAGGCTTGTATATGGGTAGGGCGGTCAGGGCCATCGCGAGGAAGGTCCAGGGCATGACGATGCCCAGTTGGCCAATGATGAATGCCAGTAGCAATTCACCCGGCGCAGGGGCCAGTTCCTTGACCCCGTGCTTGAACTGAAACAGGAAAGAGGCCCAGTCGTTCTGTGCGTTCCAGATCACGACCGGCATGAAGACCAGGAGCATAATCAGTACCGCAAGCCAGGGGCCGGAGGTAGCCAACAGACCCCTGCCACGTCGCGTCAGTAACAGGGCCAGGAACAGGGCACCGGGGATGAGGATCGCAGTGTACTTGGCGAGCAGGGCACAACCCGCCGCGAATCCGGTGAGCATCCAGTCACTATCACGGCCCGTATCCAGGCTGCGCAAATAGAAATAAAAGCTAATGGCGGTAAGCATTACCAGCGGGGTATCAGGCGTCGCCACATGGAAACCGCCCATGATGATGGGTAGGCTGGACCAGATCAGAAGGGATGACAGGGCTGCCATGTGGTTGCGGGAGAAGCGCATCGCGGCAAGATAGATAAAGGCGGCAGTGATGAACCAGGCCAGCACCATGGGCAGTCGGATGGCGAACAATGTATCGCCCAGCAGGGCGGTGAAGGGCCACATCATCCAGGCCACCATGGGAGGGTGATCGAAATAGCTCAGTTGCAGGTGCTGGGTCCAGGTCCAGTAATAGGCCTCATCCGCCAGCGGACCGATATGGAAGGCGCTCACCACGTGGGTGAGTAGGGCCAGTGCCATCAGCCACCAGGGCCATACCGGTGTACGTTCGCGAAACACCTATTTCTTTCCCTTGGCGAGTACCGGCTTGAGGTATTGGCCGGTATATGAATACTTGTGGGAGGCGACCTGTTCCGGCGTGCCGGCCACAACCAAGCTTCCCCCCTTGTCGCCGCCCTCCGGTCCCATGTCGACGATCCAGTCGGCGGTTTTGATGACGTCGAGATTGTGTTCGATGACAACGATGGTATTGCCGCGATCCCGCAGCTCGTGCAGCACCCCGAGCAGTTGCTTGATGTCGGCAAAGTGCAGGCCGGTGGTGGGCTCATCCAGGATGTATAGGGTATTGCCGGTATCACGCTTGGAGAGCTCACGTGCCAGCTTAATGCGTTGGGCCTCGCCACCCGACAGGGTGGTGGCGCTCTGGCCCAGGCGGATGTAGGAGAGGCCCACGTCCATCAGCGTCTGTAGCTTGCGTGCAAGGGCGGGGACGGCATCGAAGAAACTGCGGGCATCCTCCACCGTCATCTCCAGCACCTCGTGGATATTTTTGCCCTTGTACTGGACCTCCAGGGTCTCGCGGTTATAGCGCTTGCCCTTGCAGACGTCGCAGGGCACGTAGATATCGGGCAGGAAATGCATCTCCACCTTGATCAGGCCGTCGCCCTGGCAGGCCTCGCAACGCCCGCCCTTGACGTTAAAGCTGAAGCGTCCCGGTTTGTAGCCTCGCGCGCGCGCCTCCTGGGTGCCGGAAAACAGGTCGCGAATAGGGGTGAACAGTCCGGTGTAGGTCGCCGGGTTGGAGCGCGGGGTGCGGCCGATGGGGCTCTGGTCGATGTCCACGACCTTGTCGAACTGGTCGAGGCCGACGATCTCGGCACAGGGGGCCGGGTCTTCGCCGGCGCCATTGAGTTCGATGGCGGCATGGCGATAAAGGGTGTCGTTGATGAGGGTCGATTTGCCCGAGCCTGAGACGCCGGTGATGACGGTCATGACACCGACCGGGATGTCGATATTGACCCCCTTGAGGTTGTTACCGCTGGCACCGCGTACCGCGAGCATGCGCGCCTCATCTACCTTAATTCGCTGGGTCGGAACCTCGATCGCCTGCTTGCCGCAGAGGTATTGCCCGGTGATGGAGGCCTTGTTGGCCATGACCTGCTTGGGCGTTCCCTGAGCGACGATTTCACCGCCATGGACGCCGGCGCCGGGGCCGATGTCGACCACGTAATCGGCCTCCAGGATCGCCTCTTCGTCGTGTTCCACCACGATGACGGTGTTACCGAGGTCACGCAGGTGGGTCAGGGTGTTGAGCAGGCGGGTGTTGTCGCGCTGGTGCAGGCCGATGGAGGGCTCGTCCAGAACGTACATCACTCCGACCAGGCCGGCACCGATCTGGCTGGCCAGACGGATTCGCTGGGCCTCGCCACCTGAGAGGGTGTCGGCGCTGCGATCCAGGGTCAGGTAGTCGAGGCCGACGTTGACCAGGAACTGCAGACGGTCACCGATCTCCTTGAGGATCTTATCGGCGATCTCGCCGCGCCTGCCGGGCAGCACCAGGTCCTGGAAGAACTCCTGGGCCCGGCCCACTGGCATGGAGGTGACGTCGGGCAAGCTGTGACTGGCAACGAAGACATGGCGCGAGGAACGGCTCAGGCGCGTACCGCCGCAGTCGGGGCAGGGCTGCACGCTCATGAACTTGGCCAGTTCCTCGCGCACGACATTGGACTCGGTCTCGCGGAAGCGGCGCTCCATGTTGGGGATCACGCCCTCGAAGGGCTGCTCCTTGGAATAGACGCTGCCGCGCTCGCTCATGTCGGTGAAGGTGATGCGCTCTCCACCGCTGCCATAGAGAATGGTGTCG
>JABURT010000057.1 GCA_014762495.1 Gammaproteobacteria bacterium
CGACCTGATCCATTGCCCCCTGGTTGAAGTAAAAGAACTTCAGATCATTCGCGCGGAACATAAAGATACAGTCCAGCGCCTGGTCCAGGGTCGACTTAAACTGGCGCAACTCGGACTCAGCCTGTTCGATGTCGGTCTTGTCCAGCGCCACGCCGGTGGCACCGGTGATCTGTCCAGAGCTGTCGCGCACCGGCGTCCACTGGCTTACGAATATGCGCCCATTGAGCACGATACGGGTCTCGCGCGACTCTCCCCGCTCGAGCACGGCCTGAGCAGCCTCGGTGATAACGGGATAGTCGCTATAGAGTTCGTACACCGAATGACCGACCAGCTCTCCCGGCTTCAAGTTCAGCGCCTTCAAGCCGGCACCATCACTCAGGGTAATCTTGCCTTGCGTGTCCACCGCGAACAGTACGATCGGTGCCGCATGGGTCAGCGCCAGCATCTGCCGGTCACGCTCTGTCAAAAGCTGCTCGGTATGTGAACGTTCCTCTACCATTTCGCTAAAACTTTCATAGAGCTCTTTGATCTCCTGATCGACATTCCTGGCACTGGTATCGTCATGCAATGACTCACCATGGCCGTATTGCTTCAAGGCATGATTGAGGGCAGACAGCGGCAGGGTGATTCGACGACCGATATAAAAGGCCACCAGGATACCGAACAGGGTTATCAGGATTAAGCCGAATAGTAAATTTCGAGTGGCCCTGTTGATGCTTTCACCCACGTTATTCGCATCAATACCGACATGCACGTGGGCATTGAGCTCATCAATGAGTGGATAGCTGATATCGGAGTATTCCTTCTGCTCTAAGACCATCGAGCGGATTTGACCGTGGGGACAGTTGCTATGGTCCTGCTTGAGGGCTTCGGGCACTTCTTCAAACGTGGAGGCGAAGACCTTGCCATCGAAACCCGACACCAGCAGATAACCTAGCTCGGCGTTGCCTTCGAGCACACCATCGAGCACCGTGTTGACCGCGACCCGATTGCCCTCCAGGGTATCCTGCTGCACCGCATGGGCCAGGGCATTGGCCACGGCCTGGCTCCAGTCTCGATCTTCCTGCCGGATGTCCTCGCGCAACTGGGATATGGATATCCCCCCCAGGATAACTCCCGTGAGCAACACGAGTGATCCAGCTGTGATTGCGATTCGATTCTGTAGCCTCATTCCGTCCTGACCGTCCCGACTCATCACCTGATATACGACATAATTAAATGATTGACCAGTTCCGTTCCCGGCCTCCAGCTGCCGATAGAAAGTCCTGCGTGGCAACCCGACACCGTTTCATCGGGTCAGATTTTTCTGCTCCTCACTTGCACCGTAATGTTGCGTCAGCCTAAAGATGGTGCAAATACAGCGGCGTTTTGCGCGGTATGGCCCCAAAAAGACCGTGAAATGAGACTGGCACTTTACTTGCAACAAACATATAACCGTACCGGTTATGCCGGTATTGACTGCCAAATGAGGCTACAATGAGATCGACCGGAGACGGGTATGCCTGTCTCCTGAGGATTGGATGTTACTTATGCAGCTCACAAGATTTACGGATTTCAGTCTGCGCACGTTGATTTATCTGGCCATACAACCAGGCGACGAAAAGGTATCCCTGCAACGTATCTGCGACCATTTCAATATGCCTCGCAATCACCTGATCCGCGTCAGTCAGCGCCTGTCGCAACTGGGCTATGTCAATTCCAGCCGCGGCCAGAAGGGCGGGCTCACCCTGGCGCGCAAGCCATCGGAGATTAATATTGGCCAGGTGGTGCGGGAGATGGAGAATCAGCTCGAGCCCATCCCCTGCGAGGACATCGCCTGTCCCCTCGCCAGCCGTTGTCAGCTCGAAGGCATCCTGGGCGCGGCCCGTGACGCCTTTCTCGATGAACTAGGCAAGTACCGACTCTCCGACCTGACCCAAAATGGCGAGAGCATTTTGCACTTTCTCAGGCAGCCGGCCTACGCCTAAGGCTAGTTCGGCTCCGTGATCTCGACGAGGTGATTGGGCAACTCGTTGATGTCACGCGCCATGGCCGGGAAGTGCTGCTCCAGAATATCCCCGCACTGCCGGACGGTGGTGATCAAGCCAACCTCGATCTCACCCTGACGTATATGACCCAGTAACTGCTGCACCAGGGTATCCCAAGTGCCCAGTGGCACCACGTCGTTCACGCCCTTGTCCGCTATCAGCTCAACGTAATGTTCCGCCACCGAGATATAGATGAGGATACCGTTACGCTGCGCGGTGTGGTGCAGGTTCTGTTCCAGGAATTGTTCCTTTGCCATCAAGGCCGCGCGGCGGCGTTTCACCTCGCGCGGGATAAACCGCATCTTCAGGACGGGCCAACGCAACAGGGCGGCGGCGATGAGAAAGGTCGCCACCTGCAGCACGGAGAAAGAGACGCCGGTCACGTCAAAGAATAGCAGCGGCCCGGGCACGATGAGGGCGCTCAGTGCCGCCCATAACACCGGTATATAAAGATAGTCATCGCTGCGATGGGCAATCACGGCCACCAGCTCGCCGCTGGTGCGTGACTCGATACACATCAGAAGACGCAGAAGAATACAGCGACAGAAAGAGAGGAGAAAAGAAAGAAAGAAAAAAAAAA
>JABURT010000055.1 GCA_014762495.1 Gammaproteobacteria bacterium
TGCTCTCCATGTGTACCCCGTTGGGCTGGCTGGAACGGGTACCGACATACAAGGATCAGCAGGAGAAGCTCAAGGAGAAGGACCTTTCCACCTACGGCTTCCTCGGCTATCCCCTGTTGCAGAGTGCCGACATCCTCATCTACCGTGCCGGTCAGGTGCCGGTGGGAGAGGACCAGGTCGCCCACATCGAGCTCACCCGTGAGGTAGCGCGCCGTTTTAATCACCTCTATGGCCGCGAGCCCGATTTTGCAGAGAAGGCTGAGGCCGCCGCCAAGAAGATGGGCAAGAAGAGCGCCAAGCTCTACCATGACCTGCGCCGTCGCTATCAGGAAGAGGGTGACCACGAGGCCCTCGCCACCGGTCGCGCCCTGCTGGAGGAACAACAGAACATCACTCTGTCCGACCGCGAGCGCCTGTTCGGCTACCTGGAGGGTGCAGGCAAGATCATCCTGCCCGAGCCCCAGCCGCTGCTGACTCAGGCCTCGAAGATGCCGGGGCTGGATGGGCAGAAGATGTCCAAGTCCTACAACAACGTCATCGCCCTGCGTGACGATGCCAAGACCGTGGAAGATAAGATCCGCACCATGCCGACGGATCCGGCCCGCGTGCGCCGCACCGACCCGGGTGATCCCGAGAAGTGTCCCGTTTGGCAGTTCCATCAGGTATATTCCCCCGATGATGTTCGTGAATGGGTGGTCGAGGGCTGTAAGAGCGCGGGCATCGGTTGCATCGACTGCAAGCGACCGGTGATTGATGCCGTACTGGAGGAGCTGGCCCCGATTCAGCAACAGGCCCGCGAATACGAGCAGGACATGAAGACGGTGAAGAACATCGTCAAGGAAGGAAGCGAGGCCGCCCGTGACGTGGCCCGCGATACCCTGGTCGAGGTGCGCGAGGCCATGGGCCTGAGCTACCGATAGGCCTGGCCGATAAGGAACGAGATGGAAACCACAGAGAACACCGGCAGCGAGGTCCAGCAGGAGGAGATGCCCTTCGCCCTGGTACAGGGCGAGGCCTATACCAAGCTGCCCAAGGACCTCTATATTCCGCCCGATGCCCTGGAGGTGTTTCTCGATACCTTCGAGGGGCCGCTGGACCTGTTGCTCTATCTCATCAAGCGCCAGAATCTGGATGTGCTCAATATCCCCATCGCCGAGATCACGCGCCAGTACATGGACTACGTGGAGCTGATGAAGGAGATGCGTCTGGAGCTGGCGGCCGAGTACCTGGTGATGGCCGCCATGCTGGCGGAGATCAAGTCGCGTATGCTGTTGCCGCGCCCCGAGCATGTGGACGAGGAAGAAGACCCGCGCGCCGAGCTGGTGCGCCGCCTGCAGGAGTACGAACGCTATAAGCAGGCCGCCGAGGACGTCGACGCGCTGCCGCGCATGGGCCGTGACGTCTACCCGGTGAAGGCCTGGGTGGGCGAGATCACCACCGACCGTCCCGAGCCCGAGGTAGGGCTGCAGGAGATCCTGCTGGCCCTCTCCGACGTGCTCAAGCGTGCCGATATGTACGCCTCGCACCACATCCAGCGCGAGGCCCTGTCGGTGCGCGAGCGCATGTCCGAGGTCCTGGGCCGGCTCGATAGTGAGAGCTACACCGATTTCGTCTCCCTCTTTCCCGTGGATGAGGGGCGCCAGGGCGTGGTGGTGACACTACTTGCCGTACTGGAGTTGATCAAGGAAGCACTGATCGAGATGATACAGACCGAGCCCTATGGCCCGATTCACGTCAAGGCGATTGCCAGTGCCCACGCCGAAGGCGAGACAGAATAAGAACCGGATATGGAACAGAGCAAACTCAAACAGATCATCGAGGCCGCCCTTATGGCCGCCGGCAGCGCCCTCAAACTCGACCACATCATGAACCTCTTCGAGGGTGAGCAGGATGTGCCTTCGAGGGACGAAGTGCTGCAGGCCATCCACTCCCTGATGGCGGATTGCGAGGGTCGTGGTGTGGAACTGGTGGAGGTGGCCAGCGGTTTCCGTTTCCAGGCGCGCCAGGAATTCTCCAACTGGGTCCAGCGCCTGTGGGAGGAAAAGCCGCAGCGCTATTCGCGCGCGCTGCTGGAGACCCTGGCCCTGATTGCGTATCGGCAGCCCATTACCCGTGCCGAGATCGAGGAGGTCCGTGGGGTCAGCGTCAGCAGCACCATCATCAAGACCCTGCAGGAGCGCGAGTGGGTGCGCGTGGTCGGCCATCGTGACGTGCCCGGCAAGCCGGCCATGTACGCCACTACCCGCGAATTCCTCGACTACTTCAATATGCAGAGCCTGGACGAATTGCCGACCCTGGCGGAGATCCGCGACATCGACAGCATTAATGCCGAACTGGCCTTCGACGAGGGCGAGCAGAGCGAGGAGGCCAAGGCCGCCGACGGTGAGGGCTCCCAACTTGAAGCGAACGTGGAAGAAGAGCCTCCGGTCGCAGAGCCGTTCGAGCCTGTCGAACAGCAGGAAACTGTAATCGGTGCGGCTGTCTCTGATACCCATCTGACGCTGCCGACCAAACGAGAGGTGTCGATCTGTGTGCTCGCCAGCACCTTGACAAAAAAACAAAACTAGAGAGCCGAAGATGCACAAGCAACATCAATAACAATAAACC
>JABURT010000215.1 GCA_014762495.1 Gammaproteobacteria bacterium
AAAAAAAATTTTGTATAATAGTTAATAAATTTTAAAAAAATAAATTAATTATAAAAAAAGAGCAATAAGAAAGTAATTTGAACTGTCATTCCCTAATGCAAAAAGCATTTAAAGGAGAATTAAATCTACCAGCAGTAGGTGATGCCGCATGAGCATTAGGTATGCAAAAAGCATTCATTCGGCACATCCTTGTGCCTCACCCCGCGGGAAGCAAAGCTGTGCAAATCGGCTCTCCTGCCGATTTGTCAAAGGCGAGTTGGATCTAACTAAGGCCGCCTAACAAGGAGTTATGGTATAGGGATGTCGAACTTCAAGTTTCTAGAGGAATGGCCAGAGATACAGGCCCAGGCCCAACGGGCGGAGCGGTTGGTAAATGCCGATCCCCGTGGGGCCTGTTTCTATAGCCGTTATACTCTGGAGCGAACAGTACACTGGATGTATGAGTTCGACAGTGGGCTGCAAAAGCCCAAGTACGACGACAAGCTCAATACCCTGATCCATCAGGCCGATTTTCGTAATGCCCTGGGCCATAGTCTGTTTCCCAAGATCAAGGCGGTGCAAAAGTCCGGCAATAATGCCGTCCACTCTCAGCGCAAGATCAGCCCTGCCGTTTCTACCCAAACCCTTAAAGAGCTGCACCATTTTCTCTATTGGTTCTATCGTACCTATACCGCTCACAAACCGGCTATTGATCAGGTTTTTGACCAACAGCGTATTCCGCGCACCGTTGAGGTCGAAGAATCAGAGATCCTGGGTACCAGCAAGCGCTTGAAGTCGCTGGAACAACAACTCTCTGAAAAAGACCGCGAACATGCCGAGGCATTAGAAAAAGAACGTCGCGAAAATGCCGAGCTGCGCGAGCAGTTGTCGGCGGCACGTGAGCAGGTTACTTCAATTCGTGAACTGAGTGTTCAAACACCCGACAGCCATGATTATAACGAAGACGAAACCCGTACCTTCATTATCGATGAATACCTGAAGGAGATGGGTTGGGCGCTGAGCGAGAATCGCGACCGTGAGTATCCGGTCACGGGTATGCCCATCTCCAAGCGTAATCCCAAGGGCAATGGCAAGGTGGATTATGTGTTGTGGGGAGAGGATGGCAAGCCCTTGGCGGTGGTAGAGGCAAAGCGCACCACTGTGGATGCCGCCGAAGGCCAGCGACAGGCAGAGTTGTATGCCGATTGCCTGGAGCAGATGAAGGGCCAGCGCCCGCTGATCTATTACACCAATGGCTATGAGATCTGGTTTTGGGATGATGTAAATTATCCTCCGCGTCAGGTACAGGGATTCCTCAATCGCGATGAAATGCAGCGCCTGATTGATCGGCGCGGCATGGTGAAGCCATTAGATGATGTAGATATCAACACCGATATCGCCGGATTGAAGCGGCCCTACCAGATAGAGGCCATACGCAGCGTTTGCGAGCAGTACGATGAGCATCGCCAACGTAAATCCCTATTAGTGATGGCGACAGGCACCGGTAAGACTCGCACCACAATCGCCCTGGTGGATCTCTTGATGCGTGCCGGTTGGGTGAAGAATGTGCTGTTCCTGGCAGATCGCAATGCCCTGGTGAATCAAGCCAAGAAAGAGTTTGGCAAGCTGCTGCCCAAATCCTCGCCAGAGATTCTGTCTGGGGGCACCGATAAATTAAAGGGCCGGGTCTATCTGGCCACCTATCCCACCATGATGAACCTACTCAGCGCCCCGGCGGATAGCCGCCTGTTTGGTGTAGGGCATTTTGATTTGGTGATCGTGGATGAGGCACATCGTTCTGTATACAAGAAGTATCGATATATCTTTGATTACTTTGACTCGTTTTTGCTGGGCCTGACGGCTACGCCCAAGTCCGATATCGATCGCAATACCTACGATATTTTTGACCTACAAGAGGGCGTGCCGACCTTTGCCTATGAACTGGATCAGGCCGTTGATGATGGTTTTCTGGTGCCGCCCAAGGAAGTGGATGTGGCCTTGGGCTTTGTGCGCAAGGGCAAGAAGTATAAAGACCTCAAGCCGGAAGAGCGTGAAGAGTGGGAGAGCAAGGAAGAGCTGGCAGGGCGTGAGGAGATCCTTCCATCAGAGGTGAATACCTTCATCTTCAATAAAGATACAGCCGATAAGGCCTTGGCAGTATTGATGGAAAGGGGTATTCGTGTTGCGGGTGGTGATCGTCTGGGCAAGACCATTATATTTGCCGCCAATAACGACCATGCCGAATTTCTGGTCAAGCGAATTAATGCCAACTTTCCCAAGTTCAAGGGGAAATTTGCCCGTGTTATCACTTACAAGGAAAAATTCGCCGACTCCCTGATCGATGAGTTTAAGGGCGAGAAGAAGCCCCAAGATCCCAATCTGCCTCTGACCATTGCTGTATCTGTCGATATGCTGGATACCGGTATCGATGTACCCGAAGTGGTCAACTTGATGTTCTTTAAGGTGATTAAATCCAAGGTGAAGTTCTTGCAAATGCTGGGCCGTGGTACGCGACTCAGTGACGACCTGTTTGGTCCTGGTGACAGTAAAAAAGAGTTCAAGGTATTTGATTGCTGCCAGAATTTTGATTATTTCAATCTGAACCCGGATGGTGCTGTCGACAGTAGCGGTAAACATCTGTCTCAGGTGATATTCGAAAAGCGTCTACAACTTGCGCATCTACTTGGGTTAAATGAGTCGTATGGGGAATATGGCGTTAAGCTTCGAACCTATTTGCTAGATACACTACATCACCGTGTTGCAGGAATGAAGCTAAATAATTTCTTGGTTCGTCCACGAAGACAGATAGTGGAAAAGTATCAACAAGTCAAAATCTGGCAATATCTCACCGAAGAGCACATTGGTGAGCTAATACAGCACATCGCAGATCTACCCAGCGAGGCTGGGCCGTTCAATGCCAACGAAATAGAAGGAGAGCTGGCACTACGCTTTGACCAAATGCTGTTAACTCTTCAGTTGTCTGTAGTAGAAAGACGTGGCATATCCGATTTTTATCAGGATAAATTGATCACCATAGCCTCCAAATTAGAGAGCAAGGTAACCGTGCCCGAGGTGGAAGCTCAGCAGGGTTGGCTGCAATATATCCAGTCTGCCAGTTTTTGGCAGGACACAAGCCTAGAGGATCTAGAAGAGACCCGTAAACGCTTACGCCAGCTCATGCGCTATATTGAAAAAGAGAGTCGTATTATAGTTTATACGAACTTTGAGGATGAGCTTCTGGATGTAACAGAAAAACCCCAACCCTATAAGCCTGGTGGAAATGACTTAGAGATCTACCACAGGAAAGTTGAGGCTTATGTACGAGATAATGAAGATGACCTGACCATCCAGAGAATAAAGCGCAATCTCCCCATCACTAAGCAAGATATGGAAGAGTTGGATAATAAGCTCTATGAGGCCAGTGGTATTGGTGATCTGAAACAATATCAAAAAACCATACATCCGAATAAATCTGTAGGAATTTTTATTAGAGAGTTAGTAGGGATGGATCGCATTGCTGCCAAAGAGGCCTTTGCCGATTATTTGGATGAAGTCCGTTTCAATACACAACAAATTCGATTCATAACTACAATTATCGACTATTTGACCAGCAATGGTGTGATAAGCCCAAATCAGCTCGCGAAGCCACCGTTCTCAGATATTCATTTTGAAGGAGTGTTTGGGTTATTTGATGATACAGAGGTGACTCATTTGAAAACAATTATTCAGGAACTAGAGGAAATGCCGATTTCAGGGTAGGAATCATTAGTATTAATTTATAGCTACTGTTTTTTTAATGAATGGAGTCTGATTATGTATGACCCAACTAATGTAATTGAACGGCCTAAAAGTCAGCGGTGTTGGGTTGTTCGTGCTTCAGGAGGTGACTACGTTAGCCACTTTAGAAAAGAAGGTGTAATGGCACTGGGGCATATTGATGCACTGGAACTGCCTGAAAACGATAAAGATGATGGATTTGTGCCTGATTATGAGTCGCTCAAAGTAAAGTTAGAGAGTCAGGAAAAAATTTCAGAACGCGGTGCTTTTGTACATTTTCGTCAGGTTAAGTCATTCATATCTGAAATCAATATAGGAGATTTGGTAGTTACAGTAGATCGTGGTTTGTTGATGGTTGGAAGAGTGATTGGTTACTCATATATCGATAATAAACCTGTAAGAATTATATATGATGAAAAGCGTAATCAATATACAGAAATGCCATTTAGGTTGCGCCGGAAAGTTCAATGGGGGCCGGTATTAAAACGAAGCACTTTACCAAGTGCTATGTTACGTAGCATAACTTCTAGATTGACAGTATTTAATATCGATCAGTACTGGTCTTCTATTTATCACCTTTTGTATCCAGTATTTCAGTATGAAAATTGCCTATATTTTTCCGCAAGGATTCAACAAAGGGATGAGATTAATAATTTTAATGTCAGCCAGGTTTTTAGAATTCTAACTGAACTAGAAGTTGTCGTTACTAATTTTGAACAGATACTCGACAATCCAGAATTCGATTTTGATAATCTGTTTGCGGCATTTAAAAATGTTGGTGAATTTAGACTGAAGACAACAGCAGAATTTATGTCTCCAGGTTCTATATGGAGTCACCTTGGATTCAGTGATAAAGATGGACGTAGAATTATTATAGGAGCGTTGTTATATGGAGCGGTTTTTGGTGTAGACATCGCTAATGTAATTAAAGTTGATGGTTTAATACACAAAGAAGCTAGAGCTGCATTGATTGAGTATTTCTTACAAAGACTGGATGAAAATGATGTTGAACAGATGCGAGAACGTTTGAAGTTAGAGATGCCAAATTTTAATACAAGTCCATTAGAAGATAATAGTAACGATGCTGGATATGATGAAAGATATATAGCAGCCTCAAGGAAATATGAGAATCGGAAAATAAAGTCATAGCGTGATTAGACAATTGAAAATACTGATAAATATATTGATGGTAAGGAAAAAGGCATCGAAGATGCGAAGTTACATAGAAAAATTGAAGACAGACCACGGACTCCAACTAACTTCTTTGCTAGTTTGTGATTCTTCAGGACAAGGAGGTCTAAATGCCACGACGTGCACAACAATCAGTGCCAGGGCGTCGCTAACGGCTTCCTGCCTTCTGCGACACTTGTATCTCCCTATACATCGTCCCACGGCACATCTGCCGTTCTTGCGCGTGGCCCAGGCCAGTTTCTCGAAATGACTTTCTCACCTTCTCCATGTGCACTCGGTAAGCCCACCCCGCGAGCAGCGCGAGTGTTTTGGGTATTAGTAAATCCATTTGCGTCATCCAACGTGGCCACAGTAGAAACACTGTCTTTTTCGAACCGATTGATTATTCTGCATATCTTGAACGTCTCAAGGTGCCAGGTAAATTTGGTGGACCTGTGTCATATAAAAGAGTAAACGTGGTCTATCCTCAGATTGAGGAAGATGGAGGCAAAATGAACAATGAAACGATAACGGTACGTGTGACAGAATCCGGGCAGACTATGGATGTGGTGGTGTATAGTAAACGTCCCGATCGTATCGAAGTGGTGATTGGTGAGGGCGTGCATAGTGTTAAGTGTGAATTGACCCCTACGCGACAAGGTCTGTCTTATGCCGGTAGTGTCATGGGGCGGGAGATTATCTATGAGCGCAGCCGTGACGACGTTGCAGCGGAAATTAATAAACTTCAGCAGGCACGTGAAAACGTACACAAGCGTGGCGTGTAGTGATTCATCATTAGCGTGAAAAGAAGAAACGGGGCAAGTCCAGACTGTCCTTATTGCCTGGTTGGGTCAGTTGCCAGTAAAAAGGGCACTATTCCCTTTTGTCCTTAACCCTTTCTATTCGATGCAAGATCTCATTGGTAGCTCAAAAAAAGGACAGACTCCGCAGGAGCTGCCCAATAATTGATGCGTCAGGATTTAGAAACGGGTACCAAACGAAGAGTCGGTTGCATCATCAGGTACCCGAAGGTTTGCCAGGCGACTGCCCTGGGTAACCGGGCCGCCGCGAA
Source organism: Gammaproteobacteria bacterium (assembly GCA_014762495.1). Classification (GTDB taxonomy): domain Bacteria; phylum Pseudomonadota; class Gammaproteobacteria; order Thiohalospirales; family Thiohalospiraceae; genus JABURT01. The sequence continues at coordinate 5,999 of JABURT010000215.1, forward strand.
ACAGGCGGTGCAGATATTGACTGCCGCCCTTTGAGGCAAACTTGCGATTGAGTTTACGCGCCAGAATCCTGGCGTGACGTGGTGTACCAGACTTTATGTAAAGTTTGCGCAGGTATTGGATCACTGCCCAGTGTCCGTCATTCATTTCCAGGCCTTCTTCACTGGCCAATGCGGAGGCGTCACTACGTTTCCATTCCTGGTTTTTCATGTTTTCGCCGCGCGATATACGATCACTACGTGATGGCTCGCTGTCGTGTGCATTACTCGTGCTTTGAGTCCCTGCCGGTTTTGATGTTGTCGTTTCAGCCTCTTGTTGCACATCGGCTTTCTTTACCGGCTTGAACAGGTTCACCCCGGAAAGGATGTGGGGTCGTATTTGATAGAAACGAGTGGGTATCCTGCCTGCGGCAGAGGCAATTTTTGGCAAGAGTGTCCGTTTCGGAGACTTTGAGTCAGTCTTGACGGATAAGGGCATCAACTTGGTAATGTTTTTTTGTATGGAACGGATAAACGTGTACATGTAGAACTCCTTGCTGCCATTTCTGACACTGTTCGGTTTTTATAAATCACTTGTACCTGGCAGTGGCTTCACCCAAAGCTCCGCAGCGGTTGCCTGGATATTCAGGGTGTGGAATGACTGAGTGTTCACTATAGGCGCTTTACCCCGATATTGTTACACACATTAACTGAATGAATTGTGCGTGTTTGGCTCGTGTCGCCTTGGGTAATACCGTAAATACATCACCAGAGCATCACGCAGGACATTTTTTTGTTCGTTTTCAAGGAGAAGCCCAGTCTTTAGAATTTATATATGGCTTTGGTTAGTTCAGTTCATTTGATGTCGGATTGTGAAACAGCCAGATAGTTTGACAGTATTGTTTGAATGGAACGCTTACCGTCTCGTATTTGCTTTATGTGCTATGAATTGAATGTTTTGGTTTAAGAGGACTAAAGAGGTGCCCCCTTAAAAGCTGCCATAATCACTACAGCGCCAATAACGCTGTGGGAGGCAAGGATACCTGGGAAACCACAATAGTAGTTTCCCAGTGTGTCAGTCCATTTAGGCCTGGAACAAGATCTGTCCATCCATTGGCCGCATGGCGTGATCCATGTATATCATTTCTAGGCGGACATTAATCTTTCGGTGTAATTCTCAGTCTCTTCATTCAGGCTGATGATGCTGGCCTTCTTGAAGAAGTTGAAGTCTGTTGCGGTGACTGTGGAATAGGCACCCATTAGACGGCCGATGATTAGGTCGCCATTATTGAGCTTTGGTAACAGGATATCTTCTGCCACCACATCAATGCTGTCACAGGTTGGCCCCGCCAGTACGCAGGGAAAGCGTTCGACTTCCCCATCCCCTTCGCGATGCAGTGCATCGATCGGGTATTTACCGTGATCGAACACGATGCCGCTGTAGGAACCGTAGATGCCATCGTCCAGGTAATACCAGGTCTTGCCGTCGCGTTCGGATTGGCCCATGACGGAGCTGACGGAGGTCACTGATGGGGCAACAATGAAGCGCCCGGGCTCGGCAATTACTTTTACGGTTTCCGGCAGTTGTACCAGTGCCTCGCGAATCGGCGCGCAAAATTCATCAATGGGTAATACATCGTGATGGTAGTCAAACGGAAAGCCGCCACCGATATCAATGGTGCTTAGTGCGGGCAGACCCAGATCGGCGACGTCGTGGAAGATTTGTGCACAGCTTTTAATGGCCTGTACAAATTTCTCGGGCTTGGCCGTTTGCGACCCGACATGGAATGACAGGCCCTTGATATGGATGCCATGGTCTTTCGCCAGCTGTATCAACTCGATGGTTTGTTGCGGACTGCAGCCAAATTTTTTCGACAGGTCGGCGTATGAGTCGGCATTCCTGAAACTGAGGCGAATGAATAATTCGACCTGATCGCGAAACGGTATGAATTTTTCCAGCTCATTGATGTTGTCGACGATAAACACCTTGCAGCCATAATCCAGCGTGTGGCGGATATCGCTGTCGCGTTTAATTGGATGCGATTGAATCGTCATATCAGCCGGTACGCCTGCGGCAGCGACCATGTCGACTTCACCATTGGAGGCCAGGTCAAAGCTGGCGCCTTCCTGCATCAGGGTTCTGACCACGGCAGGGTGGGGTAATGGCTTTAATGCAAAATGCAAGATGACACCCGGCAGTGCATTTTTCAGCGCACGGTATTGCTGGCGAACAATGTCGCAGTCGATGATCATTAAGGGCGAGCCATGAATGGCGACCAGCGATTCAATGCGCTCGGCTTCTGATGGTATTTGACTGGCGGACGGGTCTGCATTTGTCGTGTGCAGACATTCAGTTTCTTTGGCACAGTCGATGGCCGAATCTATATAGGTGATAGACACGCAGTACTCCCGGTGAATCAATAACTAAACAGTCAGCCTGAATCAAGCGCTGGCGCTCATAGACAGACAGGATGGCTCTTGGATAGTTGATCGATTGCCTTGCCGCCGGGTGGCGATGTACTTGGAGTGGCTATCAACAAGAAGTGGGCGAATAATATTTCAAATCTACGATTTTGAAAATTATATTTACTTATACGGAATTAAAAGATTTTGGGGTCTGCTGGCCTGTTTATCCGGCCATGCAACACTAGGAAAGGGTTGGTCTCAGGGGACGGGAGAGAAGTGTCAGTGGCCCGGCACGATGGAGGTCTTATGCTCAATCGTACCAGGCACTACTCGCCCCTAATTTAAGGCCTTCTTTACCGCCTCAGCATCCACATTGCCACTATCCCCTCGCAGATATTCCTCATAGGTTCCGCTGAAGTTACTGATCCCTGTCGCCGAGAGTTCGATGATGCGCGTGGCCAGGGAGGAGACGAACTCGGTGTCGTGGCTGACGAAGATCAGGGTGCCGGGGTAGTTCTCCAGCGCCAGGTTCAAGGCCTCGATGGATTCCATGTCCAGGTGGTTGGTGGGTTCGTCGAGGATCAGGACGTTGGGCTTTTGCAGCATGAGCTTACCGAATAGCATGCGGCCCTGTTCGCCACCGGAGAGTGCCTTGACCGACTTCTTGATTTCATCTTGTGAGAACAGCATGCGGCCGAGGACACCGCGTATGACCTGGTCGTCGTCGCCCGGCTGGCGCCATTGATGCATCCAGTCGAACAGGGACATGTCCTCACTGAAGTCTTCGGCGTGGTCCTGGGCGTAGTAACCGATGGTGACGTTTTCCGACCACTTAACGGTGCCGCTATCCGGGCTCAGGTCGTCCACCAGGGTGCGCATAAGGGTGGTCTTACCGATACCATTGGGGCCGATAACGGCGACGCGCTCGCCCACTTCCACCAATAGGTCCAGTCCGCTGAACAGTGTTTCGCCGTCATAGCCCTTGCTCAGCTTCACCACTTCCAGGGCGTTGCGGTACAGCTGCTTGTCCTGCTCGAAGCGGATGTAGGGGCTTTGGCGGCTGGAGGGCTTGATGTCTTCCAGCTGGATCTTCTCGATCTGCTTGGCACGCGAGGTGGCCTGCTTGGCCTTGGAAGCGTTGGCGGAGAAGCGGCTAACGAAGGCCTGCAGTTCGGCGATCTGTTCCTTCTTCTTGGCGTTCTCGTTCAACAACTGTTCGCGGGCCTGGGTGGAGGCGGTCATGTAGTCGTCGTAGTTGCCGGGGTAGACGCGCAGCTCGCCGTAGTCCAGATCGGCCATGTGGGTGCAGACGCTGTTCAGGAAGTGGCGGTCATGCGAGATGATCACCATGGTGCTGTTGCGTTCGTTGAGGATGTTCTCCAGCCAGCGGATGGTGTTGATGTCGAGGTTGTTGGTGGGCTCGTCCAGCAGCATGATATCCGGATCGGCGAACAGGGCCTGGGCCAGCAGCACACGCAGCTTCCAGCCGGGGGCGACGGCGCTCATGGGGCCGGTGTGCTGTTCCTCGGGGATCTCCAGGCCCAGCAGCAGTTCCCCGGCGCGGGCCTCGGCGGTGTAGCCGTCCAGCTCGGCGAATTCGACCTCCAGGTTGGCGACCTTGATACCGTCCTCTTCACTCATCTCCGCCAGGGAGTAGATGCGGTCACGCTCCTGCTTCACTTCCCACAGCCGTGCGTGGCCCATGATCACCGTATCCAGCACGGTAAATTCCTCGAAGGCGAACTGGTCCTGGCGCAGTTTACCGACGGTTTCGTTTTCGTCCACCGAGACATTGCCCGCGGTGGGGGCCAGGTCGCCGCCGAGGATCTTCATCAGGGTCGACTTGCCGCAACCGTTGGCGCCGATGAGGCCGTAGCGGTTGCCGTTGCCGAATTTGACGGAGATATTTTCAAACAGGGGCTTGGCCCCAAACTGCATGGTGATGTTGGCTGTGGTGATCAATGTAAGGTCCGGAGAAGAAGAGTGGATGGGTTGAAACGAGGCGGTATTGTAACACAATCATCACTGGTCCGAAGCCCCCTGCCGATTCGCATAAACCGAGGACAGCACCAGTTAAAGTCGTTACCATCATCACGCTTATTTATCGATATATAGAATGTTATGGGTAACCCTCTTGGACAATAAATCCGTCATCATCATCGGCGCCGGTTTAAGCGGCCTCTATCTAACCCATCGCCTGGGTCAACTTGGCTTTGAGGTCACTGTGCTGGAGGCACGTGATCGGATCGGGGGTCGTATCCTCTCGCAAGCCCTTGGTGAGAATCGGCACGACTGTGTTGATCTGGGCCCGTCCTGGGTATGGCCGGCCTTTCAGCCGCGCCTGTCCCACCTGCTCGATGAATTGAAGCTCGACGTCTTCCCGCAATTCACCCGTGGTGACAGTCTTTACCAGTTACCCGATGGCGGCATCGAGCGACATGCCGGTCCCTCGCCGCATGAACAATCTTCTCGACTGGTGGGCGGTGCCCAGGCCCTGGTGAATCGATTGGCCGAGTCATCGAACATGACGCTGCATTTGAATACCCGTGTGCAATCCATCGATGCCGAGACGAAAACGGTTTTGGCCATGAAGGGGGATGAGACGATGAGCTTCACTGCCGACCATGTGGTGTCGGCCATGCCCTTGCGTCTGTTGGCTGAGACCGTGTCGATACAAGCTGACATTGGGGATGAACTTCTCAATCACTGGAAAGCGGTGCCGACCTGGATGGCGGGTCATTGCAAGATGGTCTTTGTCTATGACTCGCCCTTCTGGCGAGACCAGGGGCTGTCGGGCGAGGTGTTCAGTCATCATGGTCCCTTGAGTGAAATCTATGATGGCTCACCCTATTCAAAAGAAGATTCGGGACCAGGCTTTGCCCTGACCTCGTTTGTCGGCTTGAACGCCCATCAACGTGAGTCAGTATCCGAATCGCAATTAATGAACGCCTGTCTGGCACAACTTGAGCAATTGTTCGGCGCCCAGGCCAGGGCGGTGGAACAGGTCATTATCAAGGACTGGAGTCACGAGGCGATGACGACCCGGCCCTCGGATCTCAGCGGGCCGCATCGTCACCCGGAATACCCGGCCAACTTACCCCGTCAGCTCCTGGGCAGATTTTTGTCGATCGCCGGAACGGAAGCGGCGGTGGAGTTCGGCGGCTATATCGAAGGTGCTCTGGAGAGTGCCGATACCATTCTCGCATTGCTAGTGGGTAGCGAATCCCGATAGCCACCTACCTTTTCCTGAAATCAAAACAGATATGTTGTTGCCTAGCTAACGCTCGTGTTAACAAGACGGTGAACTACCGCTTAGTCAATAGATAAAAAATCCTTAATACATGGCAGTAACAGCGCATTACGACTATATAAGAGGTGTGACGTACGACGTCGTAACAATAATACTAGGAGGAGATATGTCACTTTCGAATCGATTTATTTTGGCAGGGGTTGCCTATGGGGTTATCGGTTTTGTGATGGGGATTGCAATGGCAAGCATGCAGGATTACTCCCTGAAACCGGTCCATTCCCACATCGGCCTGCTGGGCTGGGTGAGTATGGTGCTGTACGGACTGATCTATCGTAGCTATTCCGCGATGGCTGAAGAGAAGTTGGCAAACTGGCAGTTTTATATCAGCAATATCGGGCTTATCGGTATGATGTTGACACTGGCTATGGTGGTCAAAGGCAATCAGTCCGTGGTGATGGTGTTAGTGATTTCCGAAGTGGCTGTTGTTATCGGTATGCTGCTCTTTGCCTGGTTGGTGTGGAAACACCGAAACGCCTAGTTAAGCACTCATATAATCAACAAACACCGGTACCAATCCGGTGTTTGTTTTTTCATTAAAACCTTTTCCTCAGGCACCGGGCGCTCAGTGACTCTGCGAGGGCAATCATCTCACGACAGTCGTGTCTGTCATACCGCTTAAAACCCTATATTTTGCAAGTCATCGCGGGAACAATTCTGTAGTATATTAGTCGGATATTCACCGTTTCTGGATTCTAGAAAGCCCATGAAAACTCAACTCTCCGAGAACACTTCGACGACCGTTACCACGCTGGATGAAATCGCGCAGCTGGCGGACTATTCACTGATGGAGTCGCTCAAACGCGATCCCGATGCCACGGAAGACGGTGTGGACCACAATCCACGTCAGGTCTTTTCAGGTCATTATGTTCCGGTCAAACCGACGCCGATTGAGAATCCCGAGTACGTGGCACACAGCCACAACCTTTTCCAGGAACTGGGTTTTGACGACAGCCTGGCGCAGTCGGAGGACTTTATGCGCATGTTCAGTGGCGACCTCTCGCAGGTGCCGGCGCCCATGCGTCAGTATGGCTGGGCCACGGGCTATGCGCTTTCCATCTTCGGTACCGAGTACATCCAGCAGTGTCCGTTCCAGACCGGTAATGGCTATGGCGACGGTCGCGCAATGTCGATACTGGAGGCGGTGATCCCTGATAGTTATGGGGGACGACACGGCGCTCAGCGCTGGGAGATGCAGCTCAAAGGCGGGGGACGCACACCTTACTGCCGAGGCGCGGATGGCCGTGCCGTGCTGCGCTCCAGCGTGCGCGAGTTCCTGGCACAGGAGCATATGCACGCCTTGGGTGTGCCTACCTCTCGCTCTTTGAGTCTGTATGTGTCGAAAACGGAAAAGGTCCAGCGCCCCTGGTACTCGGAGGGATCGCGTTCGCATGATCCCGACATGATGGTGTGGGAGCCCGTGGCCATCTCGACGCGGGTGGCACCGTCGTTCCTGCGTGTCGGCCAAATCGAGCTCTTCGGTCGTCGTGCCCGCAAGAAGGAACACCCCGAGGCGATGGCGGAGCTGGAGGCGATCGTGTTGCACGCCATCGATCGTGAGTACGCGGAGACGATTGACTTAAGCCTGAGTCCCGCCGAGAAGGCGGTGTCGCTGGCGCGAGAATTTCGCGGCCGTCTGACTTCGCTGGTGGCCAACTGGATCCGCGTGGGCTACTGCCAGGGGAACTTTAATAGTGACAATACCGCCGTCGGCGGCTTTACCCTCGACTACGGTCCCTTTGGATTTATTGAGCAATTCGATCCCAAGTACCAGCCCTGGACGGGCGGTGGCGAGCACTTCTCCTTCTTCAATCAACCCGAGGCGGCCTATCGTAACTTCGAAATGCTCTGTACCGCATTGCAGCCCCTGGTGGAGAGCGATAGCGAGGCAAAACAGAGATTCGAAGAGGTTCGAAGCGGCTTTGCGGAGACAATGCAGAAAGCCATCGTCGATATGTTTGCCGAGAAGATGGGCCTGGAGGCCTTTGATGAATCACTGTTCAGCGATCTGGCCAACCTGATGCTGCAAACGAAGGTCGATTACACCATCTTCTTCCGCGAGCTTTCCTCCATACCAGAAGACATTGAGCCACTAAAGCGCAGCTTCTACGCCGAACCCGGTGAAGAGTTGATCACACGCTGGTCGGACTGGCTCGCGACATGGCGATCGATGCTGAGCCAGTCGTCGCGTTCACTGGAAGAGATTTCCACGCAGATGAAGGCGGTGAATCCCAAGTACAGCCTGCGCGAGTGGATCCTGGTGCCGGCCTATCAGCGGGCGGCGCAAGGCGACTACAGCCTGATACGAGAACTGCAAGAAGTCATGACGCAACCCTATGCCGAGCAGTCCAAAGCGATCGAGGATAAATACTATCGTCGGAAGCCGGCCGAGGTCAGTGCACTCGGCGGCGTGTCGCACATGAGCTGTTCTTCATAGCCTGGAGGCTTGGTGTTAGGGCTCGGACGTCATAGGCTACGAAGGTTCCCGATTGTCATGACAGTCTATACATCGAGTCGGTATGGGACCTCATCAACGATAAGGGTTTAAGAGTATTCTTTGATGGCTGGCTGGATTCCATTCACGCGAACTCTCCTACTGTGGTGTTTGGGCCTCCCCGCCACGGCCCTCGCTGCGCCACTGTTCGACGCGCACCTGCACTATAACCAGTCCCAGCGTTCGTCCGTGAGTCTTGAAGACGTGGTGTCGAGCTTAACTCGGAATGATGTGCGCCATGCGCTGGTCACCAGTCGACCGCCGCAACTGGTGCAACAACTCTACCAGCAGGCACCAGACAGGGTCCTTCCCATGCTTGGCGTGTATCAAACGCTCGAGGATAAAGAGAGCTGGTACATGGACAGGCAATTGCCCGAGCGTGTCGAGGCCGACTTAAAGAGCGGTCACTGGATGGCACTGGGTGAGTTGCACCTGTTCGCCGAGCATCGCCATCGCCCTGTGTTTCATGCGCTTGTTCAACTCGCGGTGACGTATCGACTGCCGCTTATGATTCACGGTGATCCGGCCGTGATCGATACGCTGTATGAGATGGCGCCGGGTCATCCCGTGATCTGGGCCCATGCCGGTACCTTTCCCTACCCGGATCTGCTGGCGGATTACCTGGGGCGCTACCCCGCGCTGCATGTGGATGTGTCGGTGCGCGATGGTCGTATTGCGCCGGCGGGTGTGTTGAGTGATGACTGGTACCAGTTGTTGATACTGCACCCGGACCGGTTCATGGTCGGGGTGGATACCTTCAGTCCCGGTCGCTGGCAGGACTACGACCAGGTCGCAGCAGGCATACGCCACTGGCTATCCCAATTGCCGCCGGATGTGGCGCAAAACATTGCCTTTGAAAATGCCAATCGAGTCTTGCGAGGCTCGCGCACCGATTAAATCTCGGCATCTATGCGAGTTCTGCCCCCTGGCCTGAAGGCGTAGCTGCGCCGCGCGTCCAAACCTGGGATGGGGTAAGATCCGAACAAAAGATAGGGGAGGTGCAGATGGCAGACATGGACAAGCTGGACCGCGTGGTGGCCGAGGCGAGGCGCGCCCGCGATGAACGCGAAAAGGGCTACCGCGAGCAGGCGCTTAAGATGTATCCGCATGTGTGCGGGCGTTGCGGTCGTGAGTTTTCCGGCAAGAATTTGCGAGAGCTGACGGTGCACCACCGCGATCACAACCACGACAACAACCCGCCCGATGGCAGCAACTGGGAGTTGCTCTGCCTCTACTGCCACGACAACGAACATCAGCGTCAACTCGAGGCCGGCGGTCTCAATACCGACGGCCAGTCCGACGCCGCCACCTACAATCCCTTCGCCGATCTCAAGTCCATGCTGGACAGCAAAAAGTGAGTCATCACTTTCGCCCATCAACACGCCGGCCGGGCGTGTCTCCATGAGACCCTGGGTCCTGCTCGATCAGGCGAGCATTCCGGAGCAGGGCGGGGAATTGCAGCTCTACCAGCGTGGTGACGAGTTCTCCATCAAGCTCGCCGGTGGCGGCGAGTTGATGAGCAGTCGCGTACACGGCTCGGAGGATGCCCTGGCCAGGCAGAGCTGTGAGCGACTGGACGAACGCGATCGGCCGCGCCTGCTCATCGGCGGGCTGGGCGTGGGTTACACCCTGGCGGCGGCCCTGCAATATACCGGGGCGGAGGCCGAGGTGGTGGTGGCGGAACTGGTGCCCGCGGTGGTGGAGTGGAACCGTGGCGTGCTGGGTGACTGTGCCGGGCATCCCCTCGACGACCCCAGGGTAAGGGTGCAGGTGGGTGACGTCGCCGAG
>JABURT010000116.1 GCA_014762495.1 Gammaproteobacteria bacterium
GTTTTAGCAAAATCTATTGGTTTCCCATGGGCCTGATCCGACTCCTGTTATTCATTCTTGCCGCCTGGTTGATCTGGTGGCTGCTGCGCCCGCTGTTCGGCGGCAAGAAAGAACCCAAACTCAAAAAAGACGATACGGCGGGGCAGGTTGAGAACATGGTCCGCTGCGCCCATTGCGGCCTGAATTTACCGGCCTCCGAGGCGATTCGGGAGGGTGATTTGCACTATTGCAGCCCACAGCACCGTGATTTGGGCCCGAAATAAGACCATTACCAATTTGTTAACAATTCTTTTTAAATTCCCCGTGCAATATTCCGATAGTATTAAATAACTACAACAAAATACGGCTTGCCACCGGCCAGTGCGGCGGCCAGTTTTTTTGGAATGGAGAAGTTAGATGAATTCACGCAAGACACAGCAGGGTTTCACCCTCATGGAATTAATGATCGTGGTCGGCATCATGGCCATCCTGGCCATGGCCGCCATCCCGGTCTATCAGGGCTACCTCGCCACCACCCGAGGCAACACCCACTTCCAGAACTATGACGAGGCCCGACGCTTCATCGCCGGCGAGTGCGCCAAGGTCGCCGCGGGTGGGACAGCCACTCCTATCGTCACCACCCTGAACAACAATGGCGAGAAGCAGGCACCCGGAAATGAAGATCAACCCGCATTTATTATAGGTGCTCGAGCCGATGCCTTGCCCGGACAGGTGGCGATTGATGGACTGAACGGAGGTGTCGTGGATCCTGGTAACGATGTAACGGTTTCACTTGGCACACAGCCCGCTAGAGGCGCGAGTGTCACCCAGTATCCGGGGCATCAAGATCCCGATATGCCCCAAGATAGCACTATTATTTGTGCGTCAAGCTAGGCGATCCCATCAGATAAATATGATCGCTCGGAGCAGGCAGCAGGGCCTGACCCTCATGGAATTGATGATCGTGGTGGGCATCATCGCGATCATTGCCATGGTGGCCTATCCCAGTCTGAGCGGCTATCTCCAGAAGGGCTACGATACCGAGGCCATCGAGGAGATCAGCTCGCTCGAAGTGGTTCTGGCAAACTACCTGATCGAAAACGGTACCTATGTTAATGCCGGGGATACTGCGGCAATTGAAACCAATTACAATTGGGAACCGGCTACCCAGACACCGAGTTTCGACTACGAGGTCGACGCCAACAGCAACTGTCCGGCCGGTATCAACGTCTGCTATACCATAACGGCAACGGGCAAGGCCGACACCACGGTTGAGGATCGAACCATCGTCAAGACCTCGTGGGGCAGTCTCACCGTTGCCGGCACCAAGCTCCGCTAGCGGGTTTTAACAGGATAAGTGACAGGATATGGCTACCGTTTCACCGCAAGTCGGAAAACAGATCACCGGCCTCGCCAAGCGGCTGATCGATGCCCAGTTGCTCAGTGAAGCGGATGCCAGCAATGCACAGCAGATGGCCTCCAGCTCTGGGAAATCGCTGATCGCCTACCTCATCAGCAAACAACTGGTCCCCAATCGCATCCTCGCCCATGCCGCCTCAATAGAATTCGGCATCCCACTGCTCGATCTCAATCAGTACGAAATTGACCGCGCCATGGTCGACCTGGTCAGTGAGAAATTGATCCGGGAGCATAACGTCCTGCCCTTGACCCGTCGTGGCATGACACTCTATGTCGCCATCGCCGACCCCAGCCAGTTTGAATCACTCACCGAACTGAAATTCCATACCCGCCTGGGTATTGAGGCCGTGCTGGTAGAGGCGGACAAGCTGACACAGGCCATCGAGCGCGCCCTCACCTCCGCCGACGGTGCACTGATGGAGCTCACCGACAGCTCGCTGGACGGCCTCGATATCTCCAGCAACCAAGAGCCCCAGGAGGAAGACGACGACGTCGATGTCAACGATACCCCGGTGGTACGCTTCATCAACAAGGTCCTGCTCGATGCCATTCGACGCGAGGCATCGGACATACACTTCGAGCCCTACGAAAAGCGTTACCGAGTGCGGTTTCGTCTCGACGGTATCCTGCAGGAGATGGCGTCGCCACCTGTCAATCTCGGCAGCCGACTGGCCTCTCGACTGAAGGTCATGTCACAACTCGATATTTCGGAAAAGCGTGTGCCGCAGGATGGACGTATCAAGGTCAACCTGTCGCGCAACCATTCCGTCGACTTTCGTGTCAGTACCTGCCCGACGCTGTTCGGCGAAAAGGTGGTCTTGCGTATTCTCGACTCCATGAACACCGAGCTAAGTATCGATACGCTCGGTTTCGAGCCTCAGCAGAAAACCATCTTCGAACAACACGTCGGCAAGCCGCACGGCATGATCCTGGTCACTGGGCCGACCGGTTCCGGTAAGACCGTCACCCTGTATACCGCCATGGGCCTGCTCAATACCGCCGACAAGAATATCTCGACGGCAGAGGACCCGGCGGAAATCTACATGTCCGGGATCAACCAGGTCACCATCAATACCAAGACCGGCCTGACCTTCGCCAATGCCCTGCGCTCCTTCTTGCGCCAGGACCCCGACATCATCATGGTCGGTGAGATCCGCGATCTGGAAACCGCCGAGATATCCATCAAGGCGGCTCAAACCGGTCACCTGGTACTCTCGACACTGCATACCAATGATGCCCCACAATCCTTGACCCGTCTGGTCAACATGGGGGTGGCACCCTTCAATATTGCCGCCTCGGTCTCCCTTATCGTGGCCCAGCGCCTGGTGAGGAAGCTATGCGAACACTGCAAACGGCCCGAACAATTACCCCATGAGGCCCTGCTCGAAGAGGGATTCTCCGAACATGATCTCGATGGATTAAAGGTCTATGGCCCGGTGGGTTGCGATAAGTGCAATGGCGGCTATCGCGGACGAATTGGTATTTTTCAGGTCATGCCGGTCTCAGAGGCAATGGGCTGGCTGATCATGGAAGGTGGAAACTCCATGCAGCTTGAGGAACAGGCGCGCAAGGAGGGGATCATGGACCTGCGCCAGGCCGGCCTGTCCAAGGTCCGTGCCGGGGTCACCAGTCTCGAGGAAATCAATCGAGTGACAAGGGAATAATGTCATGAGCGCCACCAATCCTCACAAGGTGGAGACCTACGTCTGGCATGGCCGCGATGCCCAGGGTAAGAAAGTCAATGGGGAGATCCAGGCAGTAAATCCCATCCTCGCCAAGGCGGAGCTTCGTCAACGGCGGATCAACTCGATCAATATCCGTCGCAAGAGTCGACCATTGTTCTCCTTCGGTGGACGGATATCACCCACGGACATGACGGTGTTCAGCCGACAGCTTGCCACCATGATCAATTCCGGTGTCCCGGTGGTGCAGGCGCTTGATGTCATCAGCGGAGGCATAGACAAGGCTTCATTACGCGACATGATCATCGACATCAAGAACGATGTCTCGGGCGGCAGCCAGCTGGCGTCGGCCATGGCCAAGTATCCACGCCAGTTCGATAACCTGTTTCGCAGCCTGGTTCACGTGGGCGAGGAATCAGGCACACTGGATGCCATTCTGTTGCGACTCTCCGATTACATGGAGCGTATGAAACAGGTGAAGTCCAAGATACGCAAGGCCATGGTGTACCCGGTGACGGTCTTCACCATAGCCATCCTTTTGACCATTTTCATGCTGGTCAAGGTGGTCCCCTCATTCGAAAACCTCTATGGCAGCTTCGGCAACGAGCTGCCCTCCATGACGCGCACCGTTATAGCCATCTCTGAATTCATGCAGGCATGGTGGCTGGTTTTCATTGCCACATTTGGGTTATCAGTGTTTGCCGTTGTCTATTCCTATAACAAGTCGCTGACCTGGCGTGTGCGCTTCACACGGCTGGTTCTTAGACTGCCGTTGCTGGGTGGCATCATCAAGAAAGCAGCCGTGGCACGCTTCTCTCGCACTCTCTCAACCATGTTCACGGCCGGGGTTCCACTGGTGAACAGCATGGATAGCGTCGCCGATGCGGTCAGCAACGAAGTCTACAAGGCCAGTATCCTGGACATGCGCGATAGCATCGCCACCGGTGAACAATTGCATACCAGCATGCGTCAATACGACAGCCTTTACCCCAGCATGGTGACGCAAATGATTGCCATCGGCGAGGAATCGGGCAGCCTGGACGGTATGCTGGCGAAGGTGGCCGACTTTTACGAGGAAGAAGTCAATAACAGCGTGGATACACTGAGTACCCTGATGGAACCCTTAATCATGATAATCCTCGGCGCCATCGTCGGGGGCCTGGTTCTGGCCATGTATCTTCCGATCTTCCAGATGGGCTCCATGTTGCGGTAAGCTGGCAACATGAGCCTATACGAGTTGCTGCAGGAATGGCCTGCCTTCCTTATTTTCTGTGCATCCTTGCTGGGTCTGCTTGTCGGCAGTTTTTTAAATGTCGTCATATATAGGCTGCCGATCATGCTTAGACGTGATTGGCAACAGCAGTGCCGCGAAGTGCTGGAACTAGAACCCTCTGCACCGCAATCGAGTTTCAACCTGGCCCAACCCCGCTCACAGTGTCCCGAGTGCGCCAACCCGATCCCGGCCTGGCATAACATCCCTCTGATCAGCTGGTTGCTATTGCGCGGACGTTGCCGACATTGCCAGGCCAGCATTTCTATTCGTTACCCCTTGATCGAACTGTTAAGTGGCGTACTCAGTGGCCTGCTCGCCTGGCGCTACGGTATGGACTGGACACTACTGGCCGCCTTAATCCTGATCTGGTCTCTTATCGTACTTAGCTTCATTGATCTGGAACATCAACTCTTACCGGATCAAATCACCCTGCCCCTGATCTGGCTGGGGCTCCTGTTCAATCAGCAGGGGCTGTTCACCGATTTGAATAGCGCCCTGCTCGGGGCCGTTTTTGGTTACCTCTTTCTATGGTCCATCTTTCACATCTACCGTCTGCTGCGCGGACGTGAAGGTTTTGGATACGGCGATTTCAAACTCCTCGCTGCACTTGGCGCCTGGCTTGGCTGGCAGTCACTGCCACTTATAGTCCTGCTTGCCTCCGTCATCGGCAGCCTGGTGGGAATCTTGCTGGTCCTCAGACGCAAGCACCGCATTAGCCAACCCCTTCCCTTCGGTCCCTACCTCGCAGGGGCAGGGCTTGTCGCGCTGGTATGGGGTGACGAGATCGTGCATGCCTATCTGCGCCTATCCGGACTCATACAGGTCTGATTATGTTGGTCATCGGTTTAACAGGCGGTATCGGAAGCGGCAAATCCAGGGTGAGTGAATATTTCACGAACCTGGGTGTACCTGTACTGGATACGGACCAGGTGGCCCGTGATATCGTCAGGCCAGGCGCGGAGGCGCTTCATGAAATCCGCGATCGTTTTGGCGATTCAATCATACAGAAAGATGGTAGCCTGGACCGGCGTGCGCTGCGCGAGATAGTGTTTGCCGATGAGGTGGCACGTATTGAACTGGAATCCATCATGCACCCCCGCATTCGCGAAGTGGTACGTGACTGGATCGGGCGTCAACATCACAGTTATTGCGTGGTGGTGATTCCCCTCTTGCTGGAAAAGGGATGGACCGAGCTCATCGATCGTATCCTGGTTGTAGATCTTCCGGAGTCACTGCAGACAGAACGCACCATGCGGCGTGATCGCCTTAGCAGGGAACAGGTGGAGACCATCTTGGCGACACAGGTATCACGTAGCCAACGGCTAAGCGCCGCCGATGATATCATTGTCAATGATGCAGATGAGGCGTTCCTCAAACAACAAATTGATGACATACATCAGAAATATCTAAACATAGAGCAAGAAGCGAGAGGATAATGGTAAGTCGAGTCAAATGCCCCACTTGCGGCAAACAGGTAGAGTGGACGGAGATAAACGAGTTCAAGCCATTTTGCAGTGAGCGTTGTAAGCTCATCGATTTGGGCGCCTGGGCCGATGAGAGTCATCGTATACCCGGTGAAGAGGTCCCCCAGTTTCCCGATGACGATGATCCCTACTCAAATTTTCACTGAGTTACAAAAGGAAACTCGACGCGGTAGGGCTGGCCCTTTGAAACGAAATTCAACGTAGCCAACCAGTCATGACGCGATTCACTGCATATCGGTAGTATACCCTTACCTCGCCATTCCCCAGCCTCTCGCTCGAGCACAAACCGATTCAGTCCCATGTCCATACCGACCATGGTAAAGGTAACAAACAGCTGACTGGCCTCGAATCGTTCCCCATGCAGTCGGATCATGAACGGCTGCAAGGCGGTCACCGGCGGTTCCAGAAACAGGGTCAGCGCCCCCTGCTGCGTGTCGATTCGACATGGTGATTGGGCGGCGTCACAGTTCGCCACCCCCAATAACTCGCCTCGCCCCTGGATCAGTCCCAGCTGTGATACCTCTTGCGGTTTGAATAGTAACGAGACAACCACCACCAGGATGAGGAAGACCATTACGCCGAGATAGAGCCAGGCTGACTTCATGTTGACCACAGTCCTTGTATTGCCGCGATTCCCTGTGCACCGTGTTTCCAGGCCCTGGTGATATCCTCTCTTTTCATACCACCGAGGGCATAGGCCGGGATACGGGCACATTGGGTCAGTTTAAGCAGTCCATCCCAACCTATGGGTTCCGCCTGTGGATGCGATGTTGTATTCATCACCGGAGAGATGACGATGAAGTCCACACCAATACGGTTGGCGTGCTCGATCTCTGTCTCATTGTGGCAGGAGGCAGCCACTAGCGGGATGCCTTTGGGTCTGGTCTGACAGGCCAATAAAGCCGCAGTGTTTAAGTGTATGCCGTCAGCGGGTACCTCGGTCAGACAGTCGGCCCCGGCATTCAACATGAGACGCGCACCATAGCCACGACACAGGGCAAGGGCCTTGCGTGCAATAGCAATATAGTCATCACTGTTCAGATGCTTGGCGCGCAACTGGACCAGGCGCACGCCCTGCTCAAGCGAACGTTTGAGTCCTTTGAGCAGACTGGCCTCACTCTCCAGCTGCGGGGTTATGAGATAGTGATGCGGTAGCCTTGCCGCGGTGAGGAGCGCGTCATTGGCCTCAGGAAAGTCGTAATCCGACAGTTTATCCCTGCCTACCCAGGCAATCTTCTGGCCTTCATTCCCCCTGGCTTCAGACTCGAATTCGGTGACACGCCAGGTGTCGAGCAGTACCCGGCGATCGCCATAGTCGTGCTCGATACGTATCAGGGGATGGTACTCGGTGATGGTGATCGACAACTCTTCTCTTATTTCACGTTTGAGGGCATCGATCACCGATTCTTCGGACTCAAGCTTTCCGCCTGGAAACTCCCATAGACCACCCTGGTGCAAGTGATCCGGGCGTTTTGCAATGAGTATCTTGCCGTCTCGTTCAATGACGGCGACGGCAACGTGCACGATTGCTTGGCTCAACATGTGAGATATGCCTAACTGCGATACTCGGCGTTTATCTTGACGTAGTCGTAGGAGAAATCACAGGTCCAGACACGGGTGTGGGCACCGCCACGCTTAAGATCAATGACGATTCCTATCTCGTCTCGCTGCATCACCGCCTGGCCCAGGGATTCTTCGTAGGCCGCGTCGCGTCCTCCCTGGCTGACGATACACACGTCATCCAGATGAATCGTCAGGGCATCGAGATCCAGGCCATCGACACCGGCTCGTCCAACTGCAGCAAGAATACGACCCCAGTTTGGATCGCCGGCAAAGAAGGCCGTCTTGACCAGAGGCGAGTGGGCAACCGTGTAGGCCACACGGGCGGCCTCATCCTCGTCCCTGGCACCGGTCACATCGATGGTGATCAACTTGGTGGCGCCTTCTCCGTCGCGCACGATGGCCTGAGCCAACGCCTCGCAAATCTCGGTAACGGCCCGGCAGAATCGATGATAATCATCTCCATTCACATCCGTGATCGCGACCCCACTCCTGCCGGTAGCCACCAGCACACAGGAATCGTTGGTGGAGGTATCGCCATCGACAGTAATGCGGTTAAAGGAGGCATCGACGGCATCGTGCAGGCAGGCCTGCAGCAATTCATCGGGCAATTCGGCATCGGTGGCGAGATAGGCGAGCATGGTCGCCATGTCCGGACGTATCATGCCGGAGCCCTTGGTTATTCCACTGATGGTAATCATTCGATCACCCATCGGTACCTGGACCGAGGCGCCCTTGGGAACGGTATCGGTGGTCAGAATCCCCCAGCCGGCATCCTCCCAGCCGTCCTCACTTAAGCCTTCGAAGGCCGCAGGCAGGCCGGCGGTAATTCTCTCGACGGGCAAGCTCTCGCCGATGACCCCCGTAGAAAAGGGCAGGACCTGTTCCGTCGAGCAGCCGGCAATATCGGCCATGGCCTGGCAGCAGGCCTTGGCATCTTCATACCCCTGGCGACCGGTTCCGGCATTGGCATTCCCGGTGTTGGTCACAAGATAACGAGGGGTCGATTTGTCCAGGTGTTCTCGACAGATCGTCACGGGCGCGGCACAAAAGGCATTTGAGGTGAATACGGCGGCGAGGCGACTGCCCTCACACAGCTCCATCACTACAAGGTCACGACGTCCGGCGTAACGTATGCCCGCTTCGACGGTGCCAAGTCGAAAGCCCGACACCGGATGCATTTGTGGAAACTGGACACTCCCCACCACCATCTGTCGTGACCTCAGGATATCTTGCCGTGGCAGTGTTTGTACTTCTTGCCCGAACCACAGGGACAGGGCTCATTACGACCTACCTTGCGCTCTTCGCGAACAAAGGGCTGGTGCTCATCTTCCTCGGCACCGGCGCCACCCATGGCCGAGGCGCTTTCGTGCTGAAATTCCATTTCGGATTCACTGGCCTCACGGCGCTGACGCTCCAGCGCATCAAGGTCTGATTCAGCACGGATCTGGACACGACTGAGGATAGTAATGGTCTCGCTCTTGATCCGTTCCAGCAGATCGGAGAAGAGAAGGAAGGCTTCGCGTTTGTATTCCTGGGCCGGATTCTTCTGCGCATAGCCACGCAAATGGATCCCCTGGCGCAGATAATCCATGGCCGCCAGGTGTTCCTTCCAGGCATTATCCAGTACCTGCAACATGACATCTTTTTCCACCCGACGCATGACGTCTTCACCCACATCGGAAGTCTTGTCGCGGTACTGGGTCTCCAATAACTCCAGGATGTGACGGCGCAGTCCCTCTTCGTCCATGTCGGGATGGTCATCCAGCAACTTCTTCACATCCAGTTTGAGGTGGAATTCACCCTCAAGCATTTCCTGCAGGCCATCCAGGTCCCATAGCTCATCGATGCTCCGAGGTGGGATATAGGTATCGATAGAGGCATTGACCACATCATCACGGATCTCCTCAATGGTCTCGGAGATATCATCCATCGACATGAGATCATTACGCTGCGTATAAATGACCTTACGCTGTTCGTTGGCGACGTCGTCGTATTCGAGCAGGTTCTTGCGGATCTCGAAGTTACGTCCCTCGACCTTACGCTGCGCATTCTCGATGGCACGACTGACCCAGGGGTGTTCAATGGCCTCACCTTCGCCCATGCCAAGACGCTTCATCATGCTTGAGACTCGTTCCGAGGCAAAGATGCGCATCAGGTTATCTTCCAGCGACAGGAAGAAGCGGGAAGATCCCGGATCACCCTGGCGACCCGCTCGGCCACGCAACTGGTTATCGATACGACGCGATTCGTGGCGCTCGGTACCAATGATGTGCAGACCGCCGGCCTCGATGACCTCATCGTGCCGCTTCTGCCATGCCTGGCGAACTCGACCTTTTTCCTCGTCGTTGGTGGCCTTTTCCAGTTCGGACTCTGGATTACCGCCCAATACGATGTCGGTCCCGCGGCCGGCCATGTTAGTGGCAATGGTCACCGCTCCGGGGCGGCCCGCCTGGGCAACAATATCGGCCTCGCGATCATGCTGCTTGGCATTCAACACCTCATGCGGGACCTTGGCCTTTTTCAACACCCCGGAGAGCAATTCCGACACTTCAATGGATGTAGTACCCACAAGAGTCGGCTGTCCACGCTCTACGCAATCACGGATGTCGTTGATGATGGCCTGGAATTTCTCCTCCTGCGTGAGATAAACCAGATCACCGTAATCGGTACGTGCGACGGGACGGTGAGTGGGGATCACCATCACATCGAGGCTATATATCTGTCGTAACTCATAGGCCTCGGTATCCGCCGTACCGGTCATACCGCTGAGCTTGTCGTACATACGGAAATAATTCTGGAAGGTGATGGAAGCCAGGGTCTGGTTTTCCTGCTGTATCTTCACCCCTTCCTTGGCCTCAACCGCCTGGTGCAGGCCTTCCGACCAGCGCCGGCCCGGCATGGTGCGACCGGTAAATTCATCGACAATGACGATCTCACCATTTTGCACGATGTAGTCCACGTCCTTCTGGAACAAGGCGTGGGCACGCAAGGCAGCATTTAGATGGTGCATGAGGTTGATGTTGGCGGCGTCGTACAGACTCGCCCCTTCCGGCAACAAACCGGCCGAGCCCATCAATTCCTCGGCGTGTTCATGGCCTGCCTCGGTCAAGAAGACCTGGCGAGCCTTTTCATCGACATAATAGTCTCCCTCGCCCTCTTCTTCTTCCTGCTTAGTGAGGTTGGGGATCAGCTTGTTGATGCTGACATACAGCTCGGAGCTTTGATCCACCGGCCCGGAAATGATCAGGGGGGTACGCGCCTCATCGATGAGTATTGAATCAACTTCGTCGACGATGGCGAAATTCAGTTCACGCTGTGCCTTCTCGCTGCTGGAAAAGGCCATGTTATCGCGCAGGTAGTCGAAACCGAATTCGTTGTTTGTGCCGTAGGTAATGTCCGCGGCATAGGCCTCGCGACGACTGGCATTATCGAGTCCGCCAATAATGACACCAACGCTTAGTCCAAGGAATTCGTACAACTGTCCCATCCACTTGGCATCACGTTGCGCCAAATAGTCATTGACGGTAATAACGTGGACGCCCCTTCCCTCCAGGGCATTGAGATAGGCCGCCAGGGTTGCCACCAGAGTCTTACCCTCACCGGTGCGCATCTCGGCAATCTTGCCCTGATGCAGAACCATGCCGCCGATAAGCTGCACATCAAAATGACGCATGCCCAATGTGCGCTTACCCCCTTCACGAACCACCGCAAAGGCCTCGGGAAGGATTTGATCCAGGGTCTGGCCGTCCTGCAGACGTTGCTTGAATTCTTCCGTCTTGGCCCTGAGATCATCGTCGGAAAGGGCCGAGAATTGTTCTTCTAGTGAATTGATCTGCTCGACGATAGAGCGCATACGCTTGACCGCACGCTCGTTGCTACTACCGAAAACCTTGCGAAATAGCTTGTTGATCATGATGGAAAAAGGAACCTCATCCTCAAAAAATTTTTGCCTAGATGATACCCCAAGTGGGGAGAAAAGTGCGGAATTTCTAGGTCCGGAAACAAAAAACCCCGGGTGTAGAGACATCCCGGGGTTTGATTCAGTTCAGTACACGACTATCGATAGGCCATCTTGATATAGCGTTCGGGGTTAACCGGACGTCCATTGCGCCACACTTCAAAGTGGACGTGCGGACCAGTGGAGCGGCCGGTGGAGCCCATGGAAGCAATGAACTGGCCCTTTTGAACGGTATCCCCGACCTTCACGTTAATTTCTCGGCAGTGACCGTAACGGGTGACGTAACCGTTACCGTGGTTGACCTCAACCAGGTTACCGTAGCCGTAGCGCTTACCGGCCCAGGTGATGACTCCGGAGGCGACGGCCACAATGTCGGAGCCCTCGCGACCGGCAAAGTCCATGCCCTTGTGGTGTTCCAGCTTACCGGTGAAGGGGTCGGTACGCATACCGTAGAAAGACGAGGTCCAACCGCGCTTGATGGGGCGACCGGCGGGCAGCACTTCGGCCTGCAGATTGCGATTCATAAGCATGGACTCGAGTACGCCCAGTTGCTCACCGCGATCATCAATCTGATCAGACAGCTTATCGAGTGCTGCCAGAAAATCGGGGATGGCGATAGAACTCTGACTGGTTTCGCTGGCGGGACCACCTTGTGCCGGGGGCTTGCCGAATTCGAACTCACCGCGATCCAGCTTGGCCATCTTGGTGAGGCGTTCGCCGAGGGCATCGAGGCGAATCATCTGTGCCTGCATCTGACCCAGACGCATGGCCAGTGCATTGACGTTTTCCTGTGCGAACTGCTTGGTCTCTTCAACCACTTCGCGCTGTGCGTTCAATTCTTCCCGCAGACTCACCGAAACTTCCGATGGTGTTTGAGTCGCATTGGTTTCGCCCAGCTTGTAGCCGGCGAACATGGTGCTTGCAGGAATTAAAATAAAAAACAACATCAGGACCATAAAGGCCTTGCGATGATGGAAGGCCAGATGTCCCGAACCCCGTATGCGCTTAGAATGGATAATAATGTTCATTTTTATTTTATAACCTGAAACTCGCTGAATTGGTTCTGCACTGCATCTAGTATCATTATCGTTATATAATGAACTTTCTTATGCAGACTCCATCACACTTTTATGTCCCCAGCACAACCTTTACACAGACTTCTTTCAACTTCACGACACACGTCGCGTTTGTTGCGGCAGGTCGATCGAAGCCGACGGCTGACCCACGAAGTTCAAAATCTGTTGCCATCCCCGCTGGCGGATTACTGCCAGGTGGTAGACCTGCATGAGCATCAACTCACCCTGGTCGTCGCATCGCCGGTGTGGGCGGCTAAGCTACGCTATCTGGTACCGAGCCTGCTGAAATCCTTTTCGAGCCACCAACAGCTTCGCCACATCACCGAAATAAATATAAAAATCAGCAAGTTACAAAACTATCATCGACCCCCTGCCGTACACAGGAAAGTCCACATGAGCCCGCAAAGCGCAGAACTCATCCGGCAAACCGCCGAGTCTATCGATGACCCGGGTCTACGCCAGAGCCTGCTCAAACTCAGTCGCCGTGGCGACACCGACGACGATACTCAATAGCGATTCTTCACTCAAACAATTAACAGTTTTCTTGCAATTAAGCAACAGTGAGGGGCTGTGCATAGGCGATGGGTGCCTTGGCCGAATCCTCAAAGGTGACCAATTCCCAGGCATCTTCCTGTTGCATCAGCTCACGCAATAACTGGTTGTTGAGCGCATGTCCGGATTTGTAGCCCTTGTAGGCGCCGATGAGACTGCGTCCCAACAGGTAAAGGTCGCCAATGGCATCCAGTACCTTGTGCTTAACGAATTCGTCGTCATAGCGCAGCCCGTCTTCGTTCAATACACGATATTCATCCAGCACGATGGCATTGTCCAGGCTACCGCCCAGTGCCAGGTTCTTGGAGCGCAGGTACTCAATATCGCTCATGAAGCCAAATGTACGGGCGCGGCTGACCTCTTTTACGAAAGAGGTGGTGGAGAAGTCGACCACCGCTTCCTGGCCTCGATTCTTGATGGCGGGGTGATCGAAGGCAATTTTGAATGAAACCTTGAAACCATCGAAGGGCTCGAAACTCGCCCATTTGTCACCGTCTTCCACGGTCACTGGCTTCTTGATCCGGATGAAGCGTTTTGGTGCATTTTGTTCTTCGATGCCGGCGGATTGCACCAAAAAGACGAACGGACCGGCGCTACCGTCCATGATCGGCACCTCGGGCGCACTAAGATCGATGTAGGCGTTGTCGATGCCGAGACCGGCAAGGGCAGACAATAGATGCTCGACCGTCGAGATGCGTACATCCCCGTCTACCAGGGTGGTGGAAAGCGTTGTATCACCAACATTTTCAGGGCGGGCGGATATCTCTACAGGTTCGGGAAGATCGACGCGTCGAAAGATGATTCCGCTATCGGCGGGGGCCGGTCTCAAGGTGAGGTAGACCTTTTCGCCGGTATGCAGACCGACGCCTGTTGCACGTATGGTGTTCTTGAGAGTGCGTTGCCTAATCATTCTTTGCTGTCATTCCTGTTTAAGGCCCCAAAATAGGGCAGTAATACTAGCACACGTCCATTTTCCCTTACCAGTGAATAAGTTCACAAAAGTCAAGCATTTCACAGGCGCGTAATACTTATGCAAGGTGTGCCGGCCACCCCGGGTTCAGGGGGGTGCATGGGGTAGCCACACTGCCGTTTGGACAGTCGGCAACACCTTGTGTGCTGACTTTATAAACGCAATATTTATGCCATTTTGCGGCTATCAGTCGGCCTGACGGCGCAGGAAGGCCGGAATATCCAGATATTCCATGGCCGAATCCTCTGAACCACCCTTGTAGTTATCGGCAGCAACCTTGTTGCGCATGACTGTTGGGCGCTCCAATTTATGATAGTCCACTTCTCCATTGCTGTTTTTGTGAACCAGTTTTACCGGTTTGTCCATTTCACCGCGTTGACTGTTACCCAGACCGGTGGCCACCAGGGTCACGCGAAGACTGCCTTCCATCTCCGGATCGATGGCTGTACCGATAACCACGGTAGCGCCTTCGGAGGCAAACTCTTTAATCGCATTACCGACCTCGTCAAACTCACCGATGGTCATATCCATGCCGGCAGTGACGTTGACCAGGATGCCGCGGGCTCCGGAGATATTGACGTCCTCCAGCAGTGGGCTGGAGATGGCGGCCTCGGCGGCCTTGCGCGCACGGCCCTCGCCGGTGGCGATGCCGGTGCCCATCATGGCCATGCCCATTTCGGACATCACGGTGCGTACGTCGGCAAAGTCGACGTTGATCAAACCGGGACGGGTAATCAACTCGGCAATCCCCTGTACCGCGCCCAGCAACACGTTGTTGGCCTCGCTGAAGGCGTCCAGCAGCGACATATTGCCACCCAGCACCGCCAGCAGCTTCTCATTGGGGATGGTGATAAGGGAGTCGACGTGCTCTCGTAACTCTGCAATACCATCGACCGCGACACTGGAACGTTTGTTCCCTTCGAAGGGAAATGGCTTGGTGACCACGGCGACCGTGAGGATCCCCATGTCTTTGGCGACCTCGGCGATGACCGGTGCCGCGCCGGTACCGGTACCGCCACCCATACCCGCAGTAATAAACAGCATATCGGCACCATCAATGACCTCGCGTATGCGGTCACGGTCTTCCAGCGCCGCCTCGCGTCCAATCTCGGGATTGGCGCCGGCACCGAGGCCCTTGGTCATGTCGTGACCGAGCTGCAGTGTGGTCTTGGCCGAGAGCCGTTTCAGTGCCTGGGCATCGGTATTGGCGCAAATGAAATCTACGCCCTCGATGTTCTGCTGCACCATGTGCTCAACGGCATTACCGCCGCCGCCCCCGACTCCTATGACTTTAATTACAGCGCTCTGGCTGTATGCGTCCATTAATTCAAACATTTTTAGCACCCCTTGGTTGTTACTGTTACTACTTATTAGAAGTTGCCCTGGAACCAGCTCTTCATGCGGTCCCAGACCCCTCCCAATCCTTGTTCCAGGCCACTGTCGTAATGACCATCAACGCCGTGTTGATGACCGAACAGCAGCAATCCGACGCCGGTGGCGTAGATGGGATTCTTCACCACGTCGGACAGACCGCTAACGTACTGGGGCAGCCCCCGACGCACCGGCCTTTGGAACATCCCTTCCGCCAGTTCCACCGCCCCTTCCATCTT
>JABURT010000226.1 GCA_014762495.1 Gammaproteobacteria bacterium
ACCATATTAACCATTAATGGTGGATCATTTTCAGTAAGGTTCTATCTCGGAGCCTGAAGTGGTGGTAGAGCGCGGCGGCAGCATGACCGGCTATCAGCAACCAGACCAACCAGGCGCCCATGATCTCCTTGTGGAAGAAATCCACCGGCTTTTCGAACTCTTCGAAGGTCAGGCCCATCATGTCCCACACCAGCACGTCGAATAGCCACGTGTCCGCAAATTTCGGGATCTCGAACAGGTAAAAGAAATTGGTACTCACTCCTGTCCCAATGTACCCACTCAAGGGCATAACGATCATCACAGCATACAGGCCATAGTGAACGACATGCACCAGCCAATGCTGCCATGTGGGACCCGGCTCTAGGGTGGGCTGAATATTCATATTGCGCCAGATAATGCGCAGAATCACGACCACACCCACGGTGACTCCAAACGACAGATGCAGGTGGAGCGCTACCAGGTTCTCGGGGGTCTGCTTATCGGTAAACCAGTGTCGGTAATAGACCGCCATATAGGCGAACAGGAACAAAAGCGCCGTTCCCCAGTGGAACCAACGGGCGATGCGACCATAATCTTCCTTCGTATTCTTGTAATTCATTTTGACCCTACCCTACGCTGCCGATTCTCTTATTTTGGCCCAGTTCTTAAATAGGTTAAATCTCTGTTTACTTCCCTAACGCCCATTCTGGCTGAACTGTCTCACCCGACCACAAATCCACAGACCGACATTAATTATTTTGAAAATAAACATTGCTATTACCCAAATATAGGCCTATAGTCCAGTCCAGCTACAGATATTGTTATTGGCCTTCCAGCAGTTCCCTTCGGTTACTCCTAGACACCTCTTCACTGCCTGTACGCGAAAACCCATTCTATTAGTATATTTTTAAAGGTAATTCCCCATGTCTACAGGTATTGTAAAGTGGTTTAACGAATCAAAAGGCTACGGCTTTATCACTCAGAACGACGGCGGCGCGGATGTGTTTGTACACTTCAATGCCATCCAGGGCACAGGCTTCAAAACCCTGGCCGAAGGACAGGCCGTTAGCTTTGATGTGGAATCAGGCGCAAAGGGCCCCCAGGCCACCAACGTCTCTGCCAGCTAAGCCCAATACGAAATAACGGTACAGCGCCTACCTGGCCTGTGCCGCGTTTCTATAAAACCGGACCGAGCCCCTGCCAATCGCAGAGACACGGTCCGGTTTTTTTTATGAGGAATTGGTATTGACCCCTTTGATACTTTGTAAAGCCAACATCCAAATGATAACTCTGTACCAGTACGTATCAAATTATATTGACTACCAAACCCCGGGGATCAATCGGTAACGAACCTGATTCTGATAGTCGGAATAGCCTGGCAGATCTCTAACGAGAACGCTTTCCTCATTGAGAATTCTATACACCATGATGCCGATGAAAGGCACGATTGGGATTAAACCCCACAAGGAGCCCAATGCGATAGGGGTTGCAACAAACATCATGATATTACCGACATACATAGGATGCCTCACAATCCCATAGAGTCCTGTGGAGACGAGCTTTTGGCCTTCCATGACCTCAATCGTTCTGGAGGCATAACTGTTCACCCGCAACACCTGGAAAAACACTAGATACCCGAATAATACAAAACCATCCGCAATGATGGAGACCCATGCAGGTATTTCACTCCAGGAGAAACGCTGGTCCAGCGCAGGGACGAGATAAATAAATATATACAGTGCACTCCCTAGCTTGATGATAAGCTTTTGTTGTGCCTCTTTCTCCCGATACTGCATTCTTCTTGCCAAGAGCGCCGGATCATAGACCAGGAGATAGGCCAGGACGACGATCATCGGGATAAGCAGAGTGAACAGGTACATCCAGGCCTGCCAATATGAGAGCTGACCTGCTATGCCCAGGATTAGGCCAAACAGAATCACCAAAAACAACCCCAGCCGGGTAACGGCCATGACGAGCAGCTTGAACCTGGATATTTCCGTCGTATTCACATCCCACCCCTTTGCATCGTTTATCGACTAATCTATTCAACTATTGCATGAACATCACGAACGTAGCATACAGACTAGTTTAAAGACGCGTAAGTCACCACATTGCGCAACTGTATTCAAACATTCGGTATGGGTGCATTGATATAAATCAGATACACGAGCAAAACCTTGAAAATGTGACAGCAAGCCTGTTACGCAGCCCGTCTACTCATTGAGAAATGGGGGCTGCTCTCTTTATTTTCTAATGCCGTCCAGGGCACAGGCTTTAAGACCCTGGCCGAATGCCAGGACGTAAGTTTGATGTGGAATCTAGCCCCAGGCCACCAACGTCTCTGCCAGCTAGTCCAATACAATATAGCGGCACAGCACCTCACAGGCCTGTGCCGAGTTTCTAAAAACCGGACCTAGCCCCTGCCACCCACAGGGCCCGGACCGTATTTTTTATGAGAATCGGGGGAGGATGCCCCCTTTATTCACATTATAAGATCTCGTATCTTTCTTAGCTGTTGTTGACTATGGTTATCTCAGCAACATGGCTGGGT